>NZ_JBRIQO010000018.1:0-246437 GCF_052983175.1 Streptosporangium sp. G12
GCTTCATGCACTGGCTTTTAACACACTGTTGAGTTCTCAAGAAACGGACGCGTACACCATCACCCTGACCCGACCAAGTGGTCCGGCAGAACTCCGGGGCGTTCCATTTCGTGTCACTATCTTATCAGGAGTGTCGGTTTCGTGTCAAACTGTCGGATTTCCGACGCTCGACTCGAACCCGCCGAACCCGCTAGGATTGCGACTGCCCCGTTTCCAGGGCAACCCCTCTAACTTACTCCAACATCCGGTGGTTGTCCAATCGTGCGGACACGCCCGATTTGCCGGGATCAGAGAGGGTTTTGCTGGGCAATTCGTCCGCCCCAGGAGGTTTAAACCTGGGACTTCGTTGCCCTGCGGAAAGAACACTACCAGGACTCTCACGTCACAGAGACAACTTGCCAACCATCCCGGAGACTCACGCGTCCCAAACAGTCATAGGAAGTCGAAGCGCGCAACCAGACGTCAAGCCATTCGCAATCGACTCTGGATACGAAGTAGGCGCGAGGGTCAGGATCCTGACTCCGCCGTGGAGGTGAGCACCATGACCCGCTCGGAGTTCGACGACATCCGCGCGCACATCGACGCGGAGGCCGACCATCCAGGTGACCTACTGAGGGTTGCCAGGTCTCTGCTGAACGACCTTGAAGACGCACGCATGAGGGAGGCGACCCTCCGCGCCTACTATCTGCGTCTCCTCACCGCGGCTCGGGCGACGGTCGCCGCGGAGGCGGCCGGCTATCCGGAGCCGTTGACCTTCCTCACCGACGAGCTCGCCAAGCGTGGCCAGCTCCCGACATCCGAGGACGAGGTGAACCGGATCCTCGCCGACGCCCATACCGCGGCGGCGTTGCTGGCCTGTCTCGAGGAGACCCCTCTCGGAGCCGCCCCGATGGGCACCGGCGGGTCTCGCGCGCGGAGGTGTGCCGGCACCAGCCGTAGCCTCCCACGATGAGGCGTTCCGCGTCATTGACCTGGCCTTGAACCAAGATCTGTAAGACTCCAGGCATGTTGCAGCGAGGGCTGAATTGGGCTGCGGCGACCCTCGTGGGCGTCTTCGGCTTTGTCTGGACCGGTGTAGTGATGTTCGCGGCCGTCGAGACCTCGGCGTGGACCTGGATCGGGCAGGTCTCCTTCGGGACCTTCCTCACCTGCTGGGCTCTCTACAAGGCGAGTCTGCTGGTACGCCGTACCAAGCCCAGTTTCGTCCCGAGACATCGCCGGGTGAGGGTCAGAGCCTGACGAACGTCATCGCGGGCCGAGCCCGGCAGCCGCCGACCGGTGCCGGGTCCCGGCCCGTGGCGGTGCCCCGAAGGCATGGCCGGGATCGCCCCGCGAGCCGGGTCCTTCGGCCGGCGGAGCCCGGAGAGGCTACGAACCCGTCCGGAACGAGCGGAGCTCGTCGGCCACCTCCCGGCACGGCGCCCCCAGATCGAACCGGCTGAGGAGGTGGATGCTCTCCCCCGTGTCGATCTCCAGGAGTTCCGTGCGCGAGGTGAAGCGGGTCCGCGTGTCCACCCGGATGCGCTCGACGGATCTCCACGGCACCCGTTCGGATCCGGCGAAGCCCTTCACCACGACAAGGCCCTCACCATCGGCGGTCAGCCGTACCGGAGCGAGGACGTCGCGCACCGCCAGGACCACCAGGACCGCGGACGCGACACCCGCCAGGATCGCGCCTCGGAGGTCGCCGAGGGTCAACACCGTGAGCACCGCGAAGACGAGCGCGGCGAGGATCTTCATGATGAGGAGATCGCGGCGCACGCGCCAGCGCAGGACGGGTTCGGACGTTTCGGCCACAGCGGCACGCTACCTCTCGGACTCGGCATCTTTCGAAGTACCTCTCGCCCACCACGCTTACGACGGTGTGATGCCCGCGGGTTCCGGTTGCCGGAAATGCGAAAGGCCCTGATCTCTGAGAGATCAGGGCCTTTCGATTGGTAGCGGGGACAGGATTTGAACCTGCGACCTCTGGGTTATGAGCCCAGCGAGCTACCGAACTGCTCCACCCCGCGTCGGTGTGTGTTTGAACAATATCCGGAATCCCCCTCCGGCTGCAAATCGGTGCGGGAACGCGGAGTGGCGTACCCCGCGCCGTCCCGTCCGCGAGGGCTCGGGCCGCGGGGTGATCGCCCAGGTCAACATGGCCACGGGTGAGGGCGATGAGCCCGGGGCCACCGGCACGTGAATGACGGTGATGTCCGCGCAACCGGTCATCGACCGCACGAAGCCACCGGGCACGAAGTCCACCGATGAAGAGGGCGTGGCCGGCCAGAGCCGCGACCGGGGCGCCAGAGCACCACCGCGGTCACCAACCGGATGAGTCCGAGCAGGTGGACCGGCAGGACACCCGCGCCGTGCAGGCTCAGGGCCTCCGTGGCGCCGCCGGGGCAGCGCCTGGCGGTCCGGGGTCTTGCGGGGCGGCGACAAGCGCTGCGGCCCCGGGTAGGGCCCTCATGGATCCGCATACCCGCTGTGCAGGAGCGTTTCGCGAGATACGTATCGGTCTCTGCCGGAAGCGGGTTTTTGGCAGAGGGCCTTTTGAGGGAAAAGCCGGTCTTTCCCGGAAGGAGCGGCAACACAAAGGCCCCGGTCGCCGTTTCCGGCGACCGGGGCCTTCTCTTGTAGCGGGGACAGGATTTGAACCTGCGACCTCTGGGTTATGAGCCCAGCGAGCTACCGAGCTGCTCCACCCCGCGTCGGTGTATGTCTTAACCATACCCGGCTTTGGTGGTGGACGCGAATCGAATGGCGCTGGGCCCTCGGGTGGCTCCTAGGGACTCGGTGCGGGCGTCGGTGTGACCGACGGGACCGGTGTGGCGGACGGTGTCGCCGACGGCGCCGAGGTTCCCGACGGCGAGGGCGACGGAGTGGGAGTAGCGCCCGTCGCTTCGGTGCCCTTCAGCTTCGACAGCGCCGCCTGGAGCTCCTTCTGGGCGTTGCCGTAGTCGGTCCAGTTCGGCGGGTTGGCCTGCAGGGCCTTCTGCGCCTTGTCGTACGCCGCCTGTGCCTCGTCGATCGCCTGGGCCAGCGCGGAGGCGGGCTTGGCCTCCTCGGGCTTGGCCTCGCCGGGCTTGGCCTCCTCCTGTGGCGCCGCCTGGGTGCCACCGCCGAAGACCTGCTCCAGTGCGCCCTTGAGCGTGTCGGCCGAACCGACCTTGCTGCCGTAGGCCACCAGGACGCGGCGGAGGATCGGGTACGGCTCCTGGCCGGAGGCGGCCGCGATCTCCACGTAGACCGGTTCGACGTAGACCAGGCCGTCGGCGAACGGCAGGGTCAGCAGGTTGCCGTAGCGGACCTTCGCCTGGCCGAGTCCGAGCAGGTTGAGCTCGCCGGAGAACTTGTTCTGGAAGTTGTTCTGTACCTGACCGGGCCCGGGGATCGTGGTGTTGGACGGCATGCGCAGGATGCGCAGCTTCCCGTAGTCGGCTCCCGGGGTGGCGTCCACGGCCATGAACGCGGCCAGGTTGGGCCCCTGGCGCGGCACGAACGTGGTGGTCAGCGAGAACGACGGCGCCGCGGTCTTCGGCATCTTGACCGACAGGTAGTACGGCGGCTGCTTGATGTCGCGCTCGCCCGACGACGGGTCGTTCGGGACGTTCCAGAAGTCCTGGCCGCTGTAGAAGGCGTTCGGGTCGGAGATGTGGTACTGGGAGAGCACGTCACGCTGGACCTTGAACAGCGCCTCCGGGTAGCGGAGGTGCTGCCTGAGCTCGGTCGACATCTCCGTCTGCGGCTTGATGACGCCGGGGAAGGCCTTGCGCCAGGTCTGCAGGATGGGGTCCTTCTCGTCCCAGGCGTACAGGCTGACGGTGCCGTCGTAGGCGTCCACCACGGCCTTCACCGAGTTGCGCATGTAGTTGATCTGGTCGCGCGGCTGCGGGACCACCAGGCGCGGGTCGGTGATGGTGTCGCGCGTCATCGCCTCCAGGCTCTTGCTCTGGGAGTACGGGTAGGCGTTGGACGTGGTGTACGCGTCGGCGAGCCAGACCACCCTGCCGCCGACGATGGCCGGGTAGGGGTTGTCGTCCAGGCTCAGGAACGGCGCCACCTTGGCGATCCGCGCCTGCGGGTTGCGCTCGTAGAGGATCTTGGAGTTCGCGTTGACGTCACCGGACAGCAGCAGGTTGATCTCGCCGTACTTGGCGGCGTAGAGCATCCGGTTGAGGAAGGACCCGACCGGGACCCCGCCCTTGCCGTCGTAGGTGGTGTTCTTCTGGCCGGTGCCGCCGCTCTCGGGATAGTCGAGCTCCTGCTTCTGCTGGCCGGTGCCGCCGACGACGACGTACTCGGTCGAGCCGGGCGCCTCGCCGAAGTAGATCCGCGACTCCTTGAGCTTCGTCCGGTCCACCAGGGCACCGGTGACCGGCATGTCCTTGGCGTCGAAGTTGGGCAGGCCCTCGGAGTCGACCTCGTTGCCGGGCGCGGCCACGAAACCGTTGCCGTGGGTGTAGACGAGGTGCCGGTTGATCCAGTTGTTCTGCTCCGCCGGCGGTCCGGTGAGCTCTCGCACGGCCACGACGGTGTCGCGCATCGTGCCGTTGGCGTCGGGGTAGCGGTCGACGTCGAGCGGCTCGTGGAAGTCGTAGTAACCGCGGATCCGCTGCTTCTGCTGGTAGGTCTTGGCGACCAGGCTCGGGTCGAGCAGGCGCACGCCGGAGATGGAGCTGTCGGCGGTGACGCTGACCTTGCTCGGGTCGCCCTGAGCCGTGTAGTCGATCACCTCGGCGTCGTTGACGCCGTAGGCTTTTCGGGTCGCGTCGATGTTGCGCTTGATGTACTCCTGCTCCTTGCCCTGCTGGTTCGGCTTGACCTGGAACTGCTCGACCAGGGCCGGGTAGACGCCGCCGATCAGGATGGCCGAGAGCACCAGGAGCCCGAAGCCGACACCGGGCAGCATTCCGCCGGATCGCACGACCCCGGCGAAGAACAGAACCGCGCAGATCAGGGCGATGACCGCCAGGATGCTCTTGGCGGGAAGCACCGCGTTGACGTCGGTGTACGAGGCGCCGTGCCGGAATCCCCGGTCGGAGAAGACCAGCCCGTACCGGTCGACCCAGTAGGCGATCGCCTTCAGCAGCACGAAGACGCCGAGCAGCACCGACAGATGCGCCCGGGCGCCGCGCGAGGCGTGCACGCCGGGTGACTGGAGGCGGAACCCGCCGTACAGGTAGTGCACGATCGCCGCCAGCAGGGCGGAGAGCACCACCGCGACGAACAGGAAGTTCAGCACCATCCGGATGAACGGATAGGTGAACATGAAGAAGGAGATGTCGATCTTGAACTGCGGGTCGACCTCGCCGAACGGCGTCGCGTTGACGAATTCCAGCCAGGTCTTCCACTGACCGGAGAAGGACGATCCCGAGAACAGGCCGAGCACCGCCACGCCGATCAGGAAGATCAGCTTGCGGTGCGGGTCGAGGGCCATCCGGTACCGGTCGGCGCCGCTGGCGCCGCCGAACATCCCCGGGCCGAACATCGGCCGCATCCGGTACGCCATCAGCATGTTGCCGCCGACGATGCCCACCATCAGCAGCGCGCCGACGATGAAGAGCAGGATCTGCGTGACGACCACGCCGGAGAAGACGGCCGTGTAGTCGACCGAGTCGTACCAGAGGTAATCAGTGAAAATGCTGGCGAAGAGGAAGAACAACGCGACTATCGCGACCAGCGCGATCGCGACGGGAACTAGCAGTCGTGGCCGGCGGGGCAAGCGCATTGCCCTGCCGGCTCCGGGGGTCCGGAAGCTCAAGGCCAACCCCTTGTCGTAAGAGCACGGTCCGTGTCTGGCAACCTACACCGGCGGGAGTTGGGTCGCGTTCAGCCTTTCGGGCACGGTCCGGCCACAACGCCCGCTGGTCTCGGGTCCACAGGTCCAACGTACGAGAGGCGCGATGAGTGCCCCGCGACGAGGCCCGGGACCGGAAAACCTGATCTTTTTCGTGGATCGGGCGTGGCGTCCCGCTTTTCCGGCTTCTCCTCCCGCCCGGTTACGGGATCAGCCGGCCGGGCAGCTCGGCACGGAACCCGAGCCGGTGCGGAGCGCGTCGACCGCCTGGACGGCCTCGTGCAGGGTCGAGACCTTGACCAGCCTGAGGCCGGCCGGGATCGCCTTGACCGCCTCGGCGCAGTTTTCCGCGGGAGTGAGGAAGACCGTCGCCCCCGCCTTCCTGGCGCCGACCATCTTCTGCTGGATGCCTCCGATCGGGCCGACCCCGCCCTCCGCGGTGATCGTCCCGGTCCCGGCGATGGACCTGCCGCCGGTCAGCGCCCCGGGGGTGAGCTTGTCGAGGATGCCCAGGGAGAACATCATCCCCGCGCTCGGCCCGCCGACGTCACCGACGTTGATCTTGACCTGGAAGGGGAACTTGTAGCCGACCCGCATGGTGATGCCCACGATGGGGTTGCCGTCCCTGCCCGCGGCGGTCGGGACGGCGATGGTCACGCTCTGGGCGCCCCGGTTGACGACGAAACTGACCTGCTCGCCCGGCTTGTGCCTGCGGACGGAGGCGGAGACGGTCTCGCGGTCGGACACGGGCGTGCCGTCCACCGAGACGATCTCGTCGCCGACCTTGAACTTCCCGTCGGCCGGCAGGCCCTTCTCGGTGGAGGCCACGGTCACGACCGAGCTGTAGGGGATCTTCAACTCCGTCAGCGCCGCCGCGGTCGCGTCGTCCTGGGAGTTGGTCATCTCCTGGGTGTTCTGCTGCTCGACCTCCTTCGCGGTGGTCGTCGGAGGGAAGATCGTCTCCTCGGGCACGACCGCGATGGTGGGATCGATCCATCCCCTGAGCGCGCTGAAAAGGTCGATCCTGGTGCCGGGCCCGCCCTGGTAGGCGACGGTGACGAGGCTGAGCTTGCCTTCCGTCGGATACGTCTGGTGTCCCTCGACGCTGATCACCGGCTTGCCGTCGACGTCGCCGATCGTGTTCTCGGTCGGCCCGGGGCTCAGCACGACGTACGGCACCGGCAGCACGGCGCCGACCAGCGCGAGCATGAGCGTGAGGAAGCCCGCCACCATGAGGGTCAGCGCTCGTCGGGACATGGACAAAGCCTATGCCGTACGACAGGTCATGAAACCGCACCCGGACGCCGCCGCGCCGACGGCCGCGCACCCGCCGGCCGGGCTCACTCGCAGGCCCCGACCCACTCGGAGGAGCCGTCGGTGAAAAGCTGGTTCTTCCAGATGGGGACCTGGCTCTTGAGGTCGTCGATCAGCCTGCGGGAGGCCTCGAACGCCTCGCCCCGGTGTGGCGCGGCGACCGCCACGACGACCGCGATGTCGCCGAGTTCCAGGTCGCCGACCCGGTGGACGGCGGCCAGGGCGGTCACGGGGAAATCCTTGGCGATCTTCTCGGCCACCCGGCGGAGCTCGTCCACGGCGCTCGGGTGCGCCGAGTAGGACAGGCTCGTGACCGGCTTTCCGTGATCCTGCTCGCGTACCGTGCCGACGAAGACGGTCGTGCCGCCCGCGGCGTGGTCGCCGACGGCGGCGAGCACCTCGTCGACGGAGAGCGCGCTGTCGCGAATATCGAGCAACCGGATGACATCCACGCCGCAAAGCGTACCGCCCGGGAAAAACGGCCTTCGGCCGCGCACCCTCTCGGGGGCGGGCACCCGGGTCACCCTGCCTCGTCGCCCTCCATGCCTCCTGTGGACGATGCGAGCCCCTACAAACCCGCATGGTTCATGCGAACTCATACGAACCGGTACGCCAATCGCGGAACGTTCGCCCCGCGCGAACGTCAGGGGCGGCGCTTCTTGCGGGCGGCGCGGACGATCGCCGCGGTGCCGAGGACGGCGACGGTGGCGCCGGCCGCGGTGAGCGTGGCCTCCTTGCCGGACAGGCGGCGGCCCACGACGGCGTGCTTGCCCTCACGCAACTCCAGGAGTTGCTCGAAGGCGGCCTCGTTGCTCCACTGGGGTTTCCATCCGGCCTCGCGCAGCGCGACGCAGTCGACCACCCAGGGGTAGACGACGTAGTGCAGGTCGGTGGCCGGGGCCGGGGTGACGCCGAGGCGGTGCAGGCGCTGGGCGGTCCCGAAGGTCAGCCCGGCGGGCAGCTCCAGCCGTCGCAGCCCGGAGATCTCCTCCACCTGTTCCTGCTCCAGCCAGCCGTCGCCGCCGACGGCCACCACCCCCGAGACCGTGCCCAGCGCCGCCATCTCAAGAGCCGAGACGAGATCGTCCATATGGCAGAACTGCCAGCGGGGGCTGCAGCCCTTGACGGTCAGCAGCCTGGGCGCCTCGAAGTGCCGGGTCACCACGCTGTCGACGCCGGGACCGACCACCGCGGCGGGCCGGACCACGGTCACGTCGAGACCCGGATGGCTGCGCAGGGAGCGCCGGGCCAGCGCCTCGATCTCCAGGTGGTCGCCGACCATGCCCGTGTCGGGCTCGGCGGCGACCGCCGATCCCTCCGGCAGCGGGACGGGGTTCTCGGGAACGGCGCCGTACACCATGGCGCTGGTGACCAGCACGACCCGCCGCACCCGTGCGGCGGCGCTGGCGGTGAGCACCGTCTGGGCCGCTCGCAGATTGTAGGCGCGCCGCTCCGCCGGGTTGACGTCGAGCGCGTAGTCGGCGGCCAGATGCACGAGCACGTCAATATCAGATATGCGGTTCGCCAAGAGCGGATCTCGGACATCGAGGACCCGCCAGGTGACGTCGGGGACATCGCCACGCTGCTCGTCGATGGCCACGACCCTGCGGAAATCCGCAGACGAGGCGACCTTCGCGAGGAAGGCACGGCCTAGGCCCGAGGCGGCGCCGGTGACGGCGACGACGGGGGGCCGGGAGCGTTTCGAGGTAGGCACCAGGTCCTCACTTTGCACTGACCCGCCATGCGACGGATAACGTGGCGGATGTGGACTCCTCCATCCTGCACGAGGTAGAGCGGTGACTGACTTGCCAGGTCGGGAAAACGACCCCAACGAGAATCCGTTCGCCATGTTCGGCAACCCGGAGCAGATCGCAGCGGCAATGCGCCAGTTCGCCGACATGCTCTCCGCTCCGCCGACCTCAGGTCCCGTCAACTGGGACATGGCGAAGAACATCGCACGGCACGTCGTGGTCGCCGAGGGCGATCCAAGTGTCATGGAGGGCGAGCGGCGCCAGATCGTCGACGCCCTGAATCTGGCCGATCTGTGGCTCAACGAGGCCACCTCCCTACCGAGCGGGGTGAGCAACCCCCAGGCGTGGAGCCGTTCCGAGTGGATCGAGAAGACCGTCCCGGTCTGGCAGAAGCTCTGTGACCCGATCGCCGCCCGCATGGTCGAGACCATGAGCGGCACGCTCGGCGCCACCGGTCTGCCTCCGGAGGCACAGGCCATGGCCGGGCCGCTGATGGGGATGATGAAGCAGATGGGCGGCATGATGGTCGGCCAGCAGATCGGCCAGGCCGTCGGCTCGCTCGCCCTCGAAGTGATCGGCTCCACCGACATCGGCCTGCCGCTGTCGGACAACGCCGCCCTGCTGCCCGGCGGCGTCGCGGCGTTCAGCCAGGGTCTGGAGACTCCCGCCGAGGAGATCCGCCTCTACCTCGCCCTGCGCGAGGCGGCCCACCACCGGCTGTTCCAGCACGTGCCGTGGCTGCGCGCGCACCTGCTCGGAGCCGTGGAGGAGTACGCCAAGGGCATCACGGTGGACGCCTCCGCGCTGGAGGAGCAGCTCCGCGGGCTCGACATCAACAACCCCGAGCAGCTCCAGCAGGCGCTGAGCGGCGGCAACCTGCTCAAGCCCGAGGAGACCGAGCGGCAGAAGGCCGCCCTGTCCCGGCTGGAGACCATGCTCGCCCTGGTCGAGGGCTGGGTCGGCACCGTCGTGGACGGCGCCGCGGACGGCAAGCTCCCCTCGGCGACCGCGCTGTCGGAGACCGTACGGCGCCGCAGGGCGACCGGCGGCCCCGCCGAGCAGACCTTCGCCACGCTCGTCGGCCTCGAACTCAGGCCCCGCCGCCTGCGCGAGGCCGCCGCCCTGTGGCAGGCCCTGGAGGCCGACCGGGGTGTCGACGGCCGCGACGCGGTCTGGAACCACCCCGACCTGATGCCCACCGCCGACGACCTCGACAACCCCGACAGGTTCGTACGGGGCGAGCCCGAGCTCGACCTGTCGTCCCTGGAGGAGACCCCGCGGCAGGAGCCTCCGGCCGCCCCGGGCCAGGACGGCGACGACGACGGGAAGGGCCGCAAGGACGACGGCGGCCGGGACGGCGGCGTGTGAGCCTGCGCGCCGACGCGAAGGAGGTGCTCACGGGGTGGACCGCGCCCACGGCCGACGAGGAGATCCTTCGCAAGGAGTTCCTGGAGCACCTCCACGCCAATGACGACGCGATGTGGCGCGAGTGCGTCCCCGGCCACCTGACGGCCACGACCGCGGTGCTCTCCCACGACGGCGAGCGGGTGCTGCTGACGCTGCACCCCAAGGCCGGGATGTGGCTGCCCATGGGAGGGCACTGCGAGCGCGGCGACGCCTCCCTGGAGGCGGTGGCGCTGCGTGAGGCCACCGAGGAGTCCGGCATCCCGGGCCTGCGGCTGCTGCCGGGCCCGCTCGCGCTCGACCGGCACCTGGTCTGGTGCCACCCGCCGCACAGCAGCCACCTCGACGTCGAGTACGGCGCCGTCGCCCCCGCCGGCGTGGAGGCCGTGATCAGCGCCGAGTCGCTCGACCTGCGCTGGTTCCCGGTGGAGGAGATCCCCGAGCTCTCCGACGAGGCGACGCGTCGCCTGGCCCGCCGCGCCCGCGAGGTTCTGCGCTCCACGTGACCGGACGCTCGGCCTCGCACGGCTCGGCGACCGGTTCCGGGCCGTCCTGGGCATGCCCCGAGGGCGTTGGACCGTTTTACGCGTGTCTCACCTTTCCCCGGATATCTTCGTCCTCATCAGGCTGTACGGAGCGGATCGGGGCACTGTGAGTGTGGACATCGTGGCTGACAGGGGCGTCGAAGGCGCCGGGGGCACGGTCGTGCCGCCGGCGCGGCGCCGCCGCTGGAGGATTCCCAGAAGCCTCGCCTGGGCCGCGGTGACCCCGTTCGCCGCCTGGGCGGTGGCCCGGGTGGCCGGGCTCGAACGCGACTCGCTGACCACCCAGCTCATGACCGGTACCCCGTACGTGGCCGCGGCCTCGCTCGTGCCGGTGCTGCTGTCCGCGCTGGCCCGCAACCGGACGGTGACGGCCGTGGCGCTGGTCACCGCCGCGGCGCTCGGCCTCAGCGTGCTTCCCAGGGCCTTGAGCTCCGGGGAGCCCGTGACGGGGACGCCCCTGCGGGTGCTGACGCTCAACACGCTGTTCGGGCACGCCGAACCCGGCGCCGTGATGGATCTGGTCCGGCGGCTGGACCCGGATGTGCTCAGCACCCAGGAGCTGACACCGGGGATGGTCGAGAAGCTGGAGGCGGCCGGGCTGGAGAAGATCATGCCGTACCAGGTGCTGGAGCCGGAGTGGAGCGCCGGGGGCAGCGGTCTGTACGCGCGGTATCCGCTGACCCCCAGGAAGAACCTGTTCGAGGCGATCGGGCACAACATGCCCGCCGCGCTGATGACCGTGCCCGGCGCCAGGCCCGTCGAGATCGTCGACGTGCATCCCTTCCCGCCGCTGGGCAGGCAGGTGTACGACTGGACGGCGGCGCTGGACGCGCTGCCCTCCGCCGCGCCCGACACGATCCGCATCCTCGCCGGCGACTTCAACGCCAGCCTCGACCACGCGGCCATGCGCCGTTTTCTGAGCCGCGGCTATCTGGACGCGGCCGACAGCGCCGGGGAGGGTCTCACCCCCACGTGGCCGGTCAACAAGCGCGTCCCCGCGCTGATCACGATCGACCACGTCGTGGTGGACCGGCGGGTGGGAGTGAACACGGTCAGCGTGCACACCGTTCCCGGCACCGACCACCGGGCCGTCTTCGCCGACCTGCGCCTGCCCCCACCCTGACGGGCACCCGGTCTCGAGGACCCGGACGGCCGGGGACGGGCGGCCGGGCGCTCGATCACCCGAGACCTCAGGGCGAGAGCAGCGCCCGTGTGTTGTCCCAGCCTTCCAGGCCCGGGTCGAGGAGGCGGATGTCGCCGGGGGTGCGCAGGCGGTGCCAGCCCGGGCCCCTCGCGACCATGCGGCTGCCGGGCGCGGAGGCGCGGAGCGTCTTGATCGGATCGAGGTCGTCGAAGCCCACCGCGGCCCAGTCCGGATAGGGCAGATGGGCGGCCAGCGCGACCGTGCCGCCCCCCGCGTCCGGGCAGACGGCGATCCTGGCCCTGCCGAGCTCGCGGAAGAGCTTGCCGATGAGCAGCGGGGGCAGGTCGGGCGCGTCGGCGCTCAGCAGGACCGCCTGCTCGCCGTACGGCAGGGCCGCGAAGGCCGCCTCGACCAGGGCGCTGCCGGAAAGATCGGGGATCTCGACGACCGGGGTGCCCGGCCAAACGATCTCCTCCATGCCCGGGACGCTCGTCACCACGACGGGAGAGACGAAGTCCAGGCCGGCGACGAGCTCGTAGGCGTCTTCGGCGACGGCGGTGAGGAAGTCGGTGGCGTCGACTCCCGGGGGAGCCGCGTCCGCCGCGGAGGGCGTGACGAGAACGGCCACCACTCGATCTTCTGTCAACATTCCTCCGCGGAACCGTGTGCCGCCGTGGAGAATCCCTCCAGGAAGCCCCGCGCCCGCTCGGCCTTGGGATAGCGTTCCACAAGCGCCCAGAAGCGCGAGCCGTGACTCGGCACCAGCAGGTGGACGAGCTCATGCATGATCACGTAGTCGACCACCCACGACGGCATGCCCCGCAGCCGCGTGGAGATCCTGATGGTGCCGTGATCAGGGGTGCACGAGCCCCAGCGGTGCTGCTGGTTCTCCACCCAGCGCACGCTCGACGGCTTCGCCTCCCCACCCAGATAGCGGGCCGACAGATCGACGGCCCGATCGAGCAGATCGTCGTCGGAGGGACGTCTGCGCTGCTCCTTGGCCGCCAGGCGATCGAGCATACGGCGCACCCATTGTTCCTCATCGGTGCTACTCAGACCGGCGGGGAGGAGCACGATCGTTTTCTCGCCGTCGCGGTACGCAGAAACCGTCCGCCGGCGGCGAGAACTGCGGCGGACCTCGACTGTCTCGGGGGGCACATATGAACGGTAGCCGAGAATGGCGAATTCACACCAGGGGGTAGAACACGTTCCCGCTGGTCAATCCCCGTTCGTCGATTGTTCAACACGGGTGATCAACTATGACCGTGACTTATCTAATTAACCTGGATATCAGCCGTCTCATGCGTTGCCGAATCGCGGAGCCCGTCGTTCTCTCTGGGCCGCCAGCCCTTCAAGCATGTCGTCGGAGATCATCGTGACCGGCTGGGCAAGAGATTCCCAGCGCAGCGCGGCGTCGAGGTCGGCGTGCCCGCCACCCGCCAGGGCGATCTTGGTGAGCCGGGTGGCGGCCGGCGCGCCGGCCGCCGTGCGCGACGCGATCCCCATCACCTCGGCCATCAGCGACTCGCGGGGAAACGCCCTGGTCACCAACCCCGCGGGTGCCGCCTCCGCGCCCGTCATCGTCCGTCCCGTGAGCAACATCTCCCGGGCCACGCCCACCCCCGCGACCCTGGGCAGCAGGTAGGTCGCCGCCATGCCGGGGTGCAGGCCGAGCGAGGTGAAGGGGACGAGCAGCTTGGCCTCCTCGGCGGCGTAGACCAGGTCGCAGGCGAGGGCGAGGCACAGTCCCGCTCCGACGGCCGAGCCGTTGACGGCGGCGATGGTCGGTACCTCCAGGTCGGCGATAGCCAGCCAGGTCCGGTAGAAACCGAGCATCCGCTCGCGCAGTGCGGGCACTCCCTCGGCGGCCCGCTCGGCGAGCCAGGACAGGTCTCCTCCGGAGCAGAACGCGTTTCCCGCCCCGGTGACGACGACGCACCGGAGGTCGCGGTCCGCCGCGAGATCGGCGACGGCCAGCCGCCACCGGGCGGTCATTCCGTCGGTCATCGCGTTGCGCCGATCGGGGCGGTTCAGAGTGAGCACCGCGACGCCGTCGTCACGCCGGTCGACCAAGAGCTCGTCCATGCCGGGGAGCGTAACCCACCCTCTCCCGCCCACCACCTCCCGGGACCGCCTGCCCTCCGCCTGCCCCGCAGGCTCCCTGGCCCGCCACCGTCGTCCCCCTCCTTCACGTCGCCCTCGAAACCATCTGCCCGTCTCCCCTGCCGTTTCCCGTCCCGGAAGGCGAGACGGATTTCCCGCCCCGGTGAGCGGAACGGACACCCCTCGTCCGGGAGAGGCGGAAATCCACACGTCCCCGAGACGGGCGTATCCCCGGGACGGAGGGAACGGAAGGCTCATTTCTGATTAATCCCAGGGGCGGGTTGTCCACAGGACGGGAGTTATCCACAGGCGCGGGAAAAGGCGTCCGGGACCGTGTGGGGCCATGCCACGCTGGCACACCCAGCCACCCCCGGCCTGCTCGTCCCCCGCTCACCGGTCATCCGCAGGCCGCCCCGAGGAAAGGTTCTCCGATGCGACCACGTCTGAAGCCCGCTCTGCGCCGCGTCGCCCGTGACGGGCGCACCCTGCAGTTCGGGCTGCATCCCCGCCACGCGGTGGTGCTGACCGATCTCGAACCCGAGGTCCGCCGCTGGGTGGAGAGCCTCGACGGCGTACGGGATCTCGCGGGCGTGCTGGCCGGCGCCGCCGAGGCGGGTCTCGGTGAGGAGCGCGGCCGGACCCTGCTCGACCTGCTGGTCAGCCGTGGCGTGGTGGACGACGCGGGTGCGGGTCCAGGTCCGCTGCGCACGCTCGCGATGGCCGAGCGTGATCGGCTCCAGCCGGATCTCGACGCGCTCTCCCTCACTCCGGGCACGATCGACGGTGGGCTCGCCGCGCTGGAGCGCCGGCGAGAGGCCCAGGTGCGGGTCTACGGCGCGGGCCGGGTGGGCGCGCAGGTCGTCGGCCTGCTCGCAGCCTCCGGGGTCGGCCGGATCTGCGTCATCGATCCCGGTACGGCTCGGCGACGGGATGTCGTCCCCGGTGGCCTCGGCTGGACGGAGGTGGGGATGAGCAGGCAGGACGGCGCGGTCGCGGTGGCCAAGAGGCTGGCGCCCGGTCTCACGGCCTGGACCGGCGACGGGGCGGCCCAGCTGGCCGACGGGGCCAGGCCTCCGGACCTGGCGGTGCTCGCACCGGTGGTGCCGCTGGACGGTCTCCTGGTCAGGGAGCTCGTCGAGTGGGAGATTCCGCATCTGCTGGTCACCGCCTTCGAGGGCTCCGGGTCGGTCGGCCCTCTGGTGCTGCCCGGACGGAGCACGTGTCTGCACTGCCTGGATCTGACCCGACGGGATCGTGACCCCGGATGGCCCGTCGTCAGTGCCCGGCTGGGCGGCTTCCCCGCGGGAGAAATCGCGTGTGGCACGGCGCTGTCGACGCTGGTGGCGGCGTCGGCGGCAGGTCACGCACTCGCTGTGATCGACGGCCGTGAACCCGCTGTGACAAACAGCACAATGGAAATATTGCCAGATTTGAGCTGGAAGAGGCGATCCTGGAGTGTTCATCCTCAATGTCGTTGCTTCCGAAACGAGTTGGGTTCGCTAACAATGGTCGCGTCGGCTACCTGCCGCTGACGGACACACAGCGAAGGGAGGGAGCGGCGTCTCGCTGTACCAGTGGACGCGCCGCCAACCAAGGTGAGTGACCTTCCGCGCCGCGCCGTTGCGCGCTCCGCCAAGCTGGCGGCCCTGCCGATCGGGTTCGCCGGCCGCACCGCTCTCGGTCTCGGAAAACGGATCGGGGGAAAGTCCGCCGAGATCGTCGCCCAGGAAATCCAGGAACGCACCGCCGAGCAGATCTTCAAGGTTCTCGGAGAGCTCAAGGGTGGGGCGATGAAGCTCGGCCAGGCTCTGTCCATCTTCGAGGCGGCACTGCCCGCCGAGATCGCCGGCCCGTACCGCGCCACCCTGACCAAACTCCAGGACGCGGCCCCGCCGCTCCCGGCGGCGACCGTGCACAAGGTCCTCGTCGAGCAGCTGGGCGACGACTGGCGGGAGAACTTCCTGTCGTTCGACGACAGGCCGGCCGCCGCCGCGTCGATCGGGCAGGTGCACAAGGCGGTCTGGCACGACGGCCGGACGGTCGCGGTCAAGATCCAGTATCCGGGGGCGGGCAAGGCTCTGCTCTCCGACTTCACCCAGCTGTCCCGGCTCGGCAAGCTCTTCGGGGTGCTGCTGCCCGGCCTCGACATCAAGGCCGTCCTGAGCGAGTTGCGCGAGCGGGTGGTCGAGGAGCTCGACTACCTTCGCGAGGCCGAGGCCCAGCACGCCTTCGCCCTGGAGTACAAGGACGACCCCGACTTCCTGATCCCGGACGTGATCGCCGCCAACGAGCAGGTGCTCGTCTCCGAATGGGTCGACGGCACCCCACTGTCGCGGATCATCACCGACGGCACCCAGGAGGAGCGCGACCGGGCCGGACTCCAGCTCGTCCGTTTCCTGTTCTCCTCGCCCGCGCGGTTGGGCATGCTCCACGCCGACCCCCATCCGGGCAACTTCCGGATCGTCGAGGACGGCCGGATGTGCGTGCTCGACTTCGGCGCGGTCAACCGGATGCCCGACGGATACCCATCGGTCTTCGGAAAACTGACCCGCATCTTCAACAACGGCGACATGTCGACCGTGGTGCAGGGCCTGCGTGACGAGGGCTTCATCCAGCCGCACATCGAGATCGACCCCGAAGCCCTGCGGGCGTTCCTGGCTCCCTACGTCGAGCCGACCGCCGTGGAGGAGTTCTCGTTCAGCAGGGAGTGGCTCCAGCGGCAGGCCGCCACGGCCACCGACCTGCGTCCCGGCAACGTGGTGCGCCAGCTCAACCTGCCCGCCTCGTACGTCCTCATCCACCGCGTGCACGCGGCGGGGGTCGGCGTCCTCTGCCAGCTCGGCGCCACCGCCCGCTTCCGTGAGGAGGTCATCCGCTGGGTCCCCGGATTCACCGACGAGGATTCGGGAGAACCCACCCTCACCAGCGCCTGAGGGATATTTCCTTCCCCGGGCGCCCCTCGACCCCCTCGGCGCCCGGCGACATTCCCCCGCCGTCCCTCACCGTCCTTCGGCGACATTCCCCCGCCGTCCCCCGCCGTCCTTCGGCGCCCCCGCCGTCCCTGTCCGCGATGCCCCGCGGCGTTCGGCGACATCCCATGCCGCCTCTCGGTGTCCTTCGGAGTCCTTGGGTGTCCCGCGACATCCCCCGGCATCCCTGCCCCGCGATGCTCCACGACGTCCGGCGGCGTCCCGTGGCATGGCGGGCCTGGCGAGACGTCTGAGGGGTGACCCGCCGGAGCGGGTCACCCCTCGTTCGTCCGTCTCGCCTTTCTCGTCCGTCTCGTTCTTCGATCCGTCTCGCGTGCGACCACGTGCGTCTTTCGTGCGTTCTCCACACGTCGCCGCCGGTTCTTACCGAACAGACACGACAGATCAGACGAGGCGCAGGATCGCGCTCCGCAGGCGCGCCGAGGCACGCTCCGCGTCGCGCTTCGCGCGCTGGAGGCGCTGAAGGCCGGCGGCCCTGCGATGCTCCTCCGCCTCGCGGTGAAGGGTCCGTATTCGGTCACGGACCAGTTCTTCTTGCATAGACGACAGGTCGAGGCCTCTGGCGGTGAAGTAGCTCATCGGGATGGTCCTTTCGGAAACGCCCGGCTCGTAATGGCTCGGGTTCTCGGTGGTTCAGGTTCTCGGTGGTTCGGTGGTGTGCGGTTCTCGGTGGTTCATGGTGCTTGGCGGTCCGGGCAGCGACCGGATCGTTCAGGCAGCGACCGGGTTCTTGCGGGGACGCCCGCGCGGACGCTTCCGGGGGACGATCGCCCCCCGCAGGACGAGCTCGCCGCCCCAGACGCCCCACGGCTCCTCGCGCTCCAGCGCGCGGGCCAGGCAGGCCTCACGGATCGGGCAGCCTCCGCAGAGCGCCTTGGCGAACTCCACGTCCTCCGGAGACTCGGCGAACCACAGGTCGGGGTCGGTACGACAGGGGATTGTGGCTTCGTCGATCAGGTCCATGACCGTCTGGGCCCCCATCTGCTTCACCTCTCAGCTAGGTGTTGATCTTCGATTACCTCTTGGGGTGGGGGTCAGGAATGACGCGGACAAACAAGAAGGCCGCGGATCCTGGGTGCGGATCCGCGGCCTGAAGGCTTTTTCCTCGGTCAGGTTATGACCGGAGGATGCCCCCAGGGTTGCGGACCGCGCAGTCCACCGTTTCCGATGTGCTTGGTCGTTGCTGCGTAGCTGTCGCCCACTCGGTTACGAGCAGCCGGAACATCCGTCGCCGGGAAGGCGATCGGAGCGAACCAACGGCCGGTCTCGACCTGAAGATGGGCAGGATTGGCCTGCTGAACCAGAGCTGCCGCGCCGGCGGCGAGGATGATCTGGCTGTCACAAGACAGAACGGTGTTACGGCGCGCGGAAGTGAGCCCCATCTGGGACGACATCAGAATGTTCCTCACAGCGGACTCACCTCCATTCGTGGATCGTCGGACAGTAGCGTCCGACTTGCTTGACCATGACCCTAAACCCCGGCCCCAGGAGGGGGCAACATATTTTCTACCTGCGACTTTGCGACTATCTCACGCGGATCATCGCCTCCTGCACTACCGACACGGCCAGTTCTCCGGACCGGGTGAACATCTCTCCCTTGGCGAGCCCTCTCGCCGCCCCCGACCAGGGCGACTCCTGGGCGTAGAGCATCCACTCGTCCACGCGGAAAGGGCGGTGGAACCACATCGCGTGGTCCAGCGAGGCACCGGAGAGGTTGGACGCGCCCCATGCCAGGCCGTGGGTCAGCAGCACGGTGTCGACCAGGGTGAAATCGGAGGCGTAGGCGGCGAGCACCACGTGCAGCAGCGGATCGTCGGGCAGTTCCGCGTCGTAGCGGAACCACACGTCGGTGTTTGAACCGCGCAGCTCCGGGTCGCGGTAGGCCTCCCAGGTGAGGGGCGTCACGTAGCGGGCGTCCACCGGCCTCGGCCTGGACACCCACTCGCGCAGTGGCGAATCCGTCCCCACGGCCTGGAGCATCCGATCCTGGAAGAGCGGCAGGCCCTCGGGATCGGCCACCTGGGGCATCGTGACCGCCTGGTGCTCGACACCGGTCTCCGTCACGTGGAAGGAGGCCGACATCGTGAATATCGCCTTGCCGTGCTGGACGGCCACCACCCGCCGGGTGGTGAAGGACCGGCCGTCGCGGACCCGCTCGACGTTGTAGACGATCGGGATGGCCGGGTCGCCGGGACGGATGAAGTAGGCGTGCAGCGAGTGGACGTTGCGGTCGTCGGGCACCGTCCGTCCCGCGGCGACCAGTGCCTGGGCGGCCACCTGGCCACCGAAGACACGCTGGATGCGCTCCTCCGGACTACGCCCTCTGAAGATGTCGAGCTCGATCTGCTCCAGGTCGAGCAGGTCCAGGAGCTCCTTTAACGCCTCGTTCACGCGCCCTCCGTCCGGTTCGCAGCGATACGGCACAGTTCGAGCACCGCCTCGCCATAACGATCCAGTTTGACGCGTCCGATTCCGGTGATCGCCAGCAGGTCCTGTTCCGAGAGCGGCGCCCGTTCGGCGATGGCCTGGAGGGTGACGTCGGTGAAGATCGCCCACTGGGGGATCTTCTCGTGCTTCGCCACTCCCGTACGCCAGGACTTGAGCGACTCGAGCAGCGACTCGTCGTAGTCGGCGGGACAGCCGGCGCACCTGCCGAGCTTCTGTTCGGCGGCGGCGGCCAGGGTCTTGCCGCAGACCCGGCAGCTGATCGGAGCGGCGACCTGACGGCGATCGGCCGCCGCGGCCGGGGCGGCGGCGCGGCTTTTCTGCGCGGAGCGGCCGGTGAGCCCGTCCAGGAAGCGGGAGGGTTTGCGGGAACGCCGCCCGCCGGGCGAGCGCGCCAGCGCCCACGACAGCCTCAGGTGGGCGCGGGCGCGGGTGACGCCGACGTACAGGAGGCGGCGTTCCTCCTCGATCTGGTCGAGCGTCTCGGCGTAGATGATCGGCAGCATGCCCTCGGTGACGCCGACGAGGAAGACCGCGTCCCACTCCAGACCCTTGGCGGCGTGCAGCGAGGCCAGGGTGACGCCCTCGACCGGCGGCGCGTGCTGCTCCCCGGCCCGGCGCTCCAGCTCGGCGACGAAGGCGGGCAGGTCGGCGCCGGTGGCGGCGAGGTCCTCGGCGAGGTCGGCCAGGGCCTTCAGCGACTCCCACTTCTCCCGGGCCTTGCCACCGCCGGGTGCCTCGGGGGTGAGCCCGATGCCGGACAGGATGTGGTGCACGGTCGAGACGAGCGTGTCGCCGGGTTCGGCCGAGCGGGCGGCACCGCGCAGCAGCACGACCGCCTGGCGGACCTCGGGGCGCTCGAAGAAGCGGTCGGCGCCGCGCAGCACGTACGGCAGGCCGGCCTTGGCGAAGGCCTGCTCGTACGCCTCGGACTGGGCGTTGACCCGGAACAGCACGGCGATCTCGCGGGTCGGCACGCCGCCACCGACGAGCTTCTTCACCGCCCGCGCCACGCCCTCCGCCTCGGCGGTCTCGTCGTCGTACTCGGTGAAGACCGGTTCGGGGCCGTCCGGGCGCTGGGCGATCAGGGCGAGCTTGTGCGGGGTCCGCGCCCTGTCGAGCACCCGGTTGGCCAGGGAGACGACCTGGGGGGTGGAGCGGTAGTCGCGGACCAACTTGATCACGGTGGCGTTGGGGTGCTCGACCGAGAAGCCGGTCAGGTAGCGGGGGGTGGCGCCGGTGAAGGAGTAGATCGTCTGGTTGGGGTCGCCGACCACGCACAGGTCGTCGCGCCCGCCGAGCCAGGTGTCGAGCAGCAGCTTCTGCAGCGGGTTGACGTCCTGGTACTCGTCGACCACGAAGTAGCGGTACTGCTGGCGAATCTGGGAGGCCACCTCGCGGTGCTCGGTCATCACGGCCGCGGTGAGCTCCAGGATGGTCTCGAAGTCGACCAGGTGCCGCTCGCGGCGGAGGTTCTCGTAGGCCTCGTAGAGCCGGAAGACCTCCTCGGGGGGCACGGGCGAGGTGCGGCCCGCCTTCCTGGCGGCCTCCGCGTAGTCCTCGGGGGCGATCTGGGTGACCTTGGCCCATTCGATCTCGGAGGCGATGTCGCGCAGTTCGGAGCGGTCCTGGTTCTTGCGCAGGGAGCGGCAGGCGTCGATCAGCAGCGGCAGCTTCGACTCGATCACCCTGGGCGGGTCGCCGCCGATGACGCGCGGCCAGAAGTAGGTGAGCTGGCGCAGCGCGGCGGCGTGGAAGGTGCGCGCCTGCACGCCCGGCGTGCCGAGCTGCCGCAGCCGCTGCCTGAGCTCACCGGCCGCGCGTGTGGTGAACGTCACCGCCAGCACGCCCTGGGCGTCGACCACCCCGCTGTGGACCGCGTGCGCGATGCGGTGGGTGATGGCGCGGGTCTTGCCCGTCCCGGCTCCGGCGAGGACGCAGACCGGCCCCCGGACGGCTTCGGCCACCTCACGCTGCTCGGGATCCAGTGCCGCCAGAACGTCGTCGGGCCCCACGGAGCCTCCTTACACGCAGTCGAACACACGCGGTCGAACGGACCGGGCGGCAACATCCTCCCAGTCACCGGCCAAGCATCAGTCATTCTGGCAACTTGCCGCCGTCAACCTATGTGGTTCGTCGAGATGCACAAAGCGGGCTTTTTACTCCACAATGGGGGCCGAACGATTCCGGGGAAGGAAGAGGCCCGTGCGAACTGGGGTAACCGTGGGTGCGCTCGCCCTGGCGGCGGCGATGATCGGACCCGCGGTGGTGTACACGACCGCGCATGCCCACGTGCTCTCGACTCCAGCCCAGCCCAGCGGTACGCCCAGCCCGGCGAAGGCCGGCGCCGGAGGGACCACCGACACGGCCAGGACCGGTACGGCGAGGTCCGGAGCGGACAGGGCGGACACCGGCACGTACGGCACGGCGAGGGCCAGCGTGAGGGTGGCCAGCGTGGGGGTGGCCGGTGTCAGCAGGACCGGTGCCGGCAGGACCTCTGCGGACGCGGCCGAGACCAGGGCCGCCGGAGCCGACGCGACCGAGGCCGGGAAGGTCGGCGCGGGGAAGACCGGTACCTCGAAGAGCGGCACGGGAAGGGCCCGCGAGGGCAACCCGACACCCCCTCCGGTGGCGGAGCCCGACCCGTTGACCCAGGGCACCGTCGTCAACACCGTCACGTACGGCCCGCACGTTCGCCAGCGCATGGACGTCTGGTACCAGACCGACGAGCTGAAGCGGCCCGGCGTCTTCCTGATCCACGGCGGCTGGTGGTCGTCGGGTGACAAGAAGTACATGACCGAGATAAGCCGGAGCTACGCCGAGCAGGGCTACGTCGTCTTCAACATCAACTACCGCCTCTCCACCGACGCCTCCTGGCCGGCCCAGCGCACCGACACCCTCGACGCGATCGCCACCGCGCGGCGGCACGCGGCGCTGTGGTCCTTCGACCCGAACAACTACGTGATCGTCGGCTTCTCCGCCGGAGGCCATCTGGCCGGTGCGGCGGGCACCTACAAGAGCCGCCTGTCCGGTCTGCGCGGTGTGGTCGGCATCTCCCCGGTGATCTCCCCGCTCACGGCGTACACCGAGGGCGCCGACACCTTCGACCTGGAGAAGCGCAAGCTGCGCGAGTCGGCCATCAAGCTCGCCGGAGGCTGTGAGCCCACCGGCAAGTGCGCCCGGGTATGGGCGAGCATGGAGGTCCCGTGGCACGCGAGCCGCGGTGACGCGCCCATGCTGGTCGTGCACTCGGAGGACGAGTTCGTGTCGCCGGAGCACGGCAAGCAGCTCAAGGAGCACCTGCGCCAGGTCGGCGTGCCGGTGACGATCGTCACCGAGCCCGGCATCGAGCACAGCGCGCCTCTTTACCGGCTGCCCGGCGTGGCGGAGCGGGTTCAGCAGTGGGTCGCGGAGAAGCTGCTCTCACCGGGAAGATGAACGGCTCATCGGGAAGATGAACGGCCCTCGCTTTGTTGCCAATGGCGCCGGACATCACATGAGGGGATTTCTCACGACATGGCGCTGACTGTGTACACCACAACCTGGTGCGGCCCCTGCAAGCGACTGAAGAGCCAGCTCAGTCGCGAGGGGATCTCCTACAACGAGGTCGACATCGAGAGCAACCCGGACGCCGCCACGTTCGTCATGAGCGTCAACAACGGCAACCAGGTCGTACCCACCGTCGTGGTCGACTCCCCCACCGGCCGGATCGTCAGGACCAACCCCTCGGTGATCGAACTCAAGCGCATCCTGGCGGGCGCGAGCGTGTAGCCGCTCCCCCGCGACACCCGAGCCCCGGTTCCGCCTCCACGGACACCGGGGCTCCCGTCTGCCGGGACGGCCTCCACCCGGACGGCCCCGCCCAGGACGGCTGGTCGGCTGCCGGTCGGTGATGAGGCCTCCCCGCGGCGGGCGGGGTCACCAGTCGCCGGTCAGCGGTTCGCCGTACCAGGTCTCGATGAGCCTGCGGGCGATCGACACCTCGGACGGCAGGCGCACCTCGCCGCTCTCCGTCGCGGCCCGCAGCTCGGCGCGGCTGAACCAGTGAGCCTCGGCGATCTCCTCGGGGTCGAGGACGAACTCCGTCGACGTGGCCCGCGCGAAGAAGCCGAGCATCAGGCTGCGCGGGAACGGCCAGGGCTGGCTGCCCATGTAGCGCGGCTCGGCGACGCGCACACCGACCTCCTCGGCCACCTCGCGCGCCACGGCGTGCTCCAGCGACTCGCCCGGCTCGACGAACCCGGCCAGCACCGACAGCCGCCCCTCCGGCCACTGCGGCCCCCTGGCCAGCAGGCACCTGTCATCGTCGTCGTGGATCAGCATGATCACCGCGGGGTCGACCCGGGGGAAGTGCTGGCTGCCGTCCTTGGGGCAGACGCGCACGTGCCCGCCCGCGCGCACCTCGGTGCCGCTCCCGCACCGGGGGCAGAACTCGTGGGTGGAGTGCCAGGCGTCCAGGGCGACCGCGTACACCAGCAGCCCGGCGTCCAGGTCGCCCAGCAACGACCCCACCTGGCGGAGCCCCGCGGTGAGGGTCTGGTCCTCCGCCAGCTCCGAGGGGGCCAGCGGGGAGACGATCCGGGTGAAGGAACCGTTGTGGACGCTGTCGGCCAGCGGCGCGGCCACGGCGAAGTAGGCGACGCCCTCGGCGTCGACACCGAGCAGGTAGCGCTCCCCCTCCGGCGCGTCGGCCGTGGACAGCAGGACCAGCTTGACCTCTCCGCCACTGCGCCGGACCAGCGCCTGCCCGTCGTCGACGACCACGACCCTGGTCGCGGTGTCCGCCCAGGTCCTTTCGAGCCATTCGGCGTCGCCGCGAAGCACCGCCGACCGGTCGATGGCACTGCGCGCGAGCAGCAGCGGCCCCAACAGTCCTTCTTGCGCCGTGATCTCCACGCTGTTCCGCCTCCCCAACCGAGTGCACATACTATGCCGCCGGACGGGACCCTCTCCGCCCTTCCCGGCGTACGGGCGGGAGCGGGCGGTACGCGTTCCAGCACATCACCGGCTTTTCCCTCCTCCCTCTCCCCGTTCCCGCTTCCCCCGGTCCGGGGTTCCCCGGGCTCCCCCGGCTTTTTCCAGGCTCCTCCGGCACGAGCCGAGGTGCGACCGGGGACCCAGGGACGGGAACACGACGCAGGCGCGGGTACCGGGACCTCTCTCCCGATACCCGCGCCTCTCGTGGCACGCTCCACCCGGCTGCCCCCGGGGCGCCGAGCCGTCAGCTCGCGAACACGATCACGTTGTCACGGTAGCTGCGCCGCTCGCGGTCGAAGGTCCCGCCGCAGGTGATGAGCCTCAGCTCGGCTCCCTTGGCGGAGCCGTAGACCTGCCTGTCGGGGATCCGGCTCTTCGGGAAGCGGGCCAGGCGCCGGACGGTGAACGTCACCGTGCTTCCGTCGGCCCTGTCGACGTGGACGCGGTGTCCCGGACGGAGCTTCCCGAGCCGGTGGAAGACAGCGGGTCCCGTTCTGGAGTCCACGTGCCCGGCGATGACCGCCGCACCGGCCTCGCCGGGCTCGGGACCGGCCTTGTTCCAGCCCACCCTGTCGAAGCGCACCGGAGCGACCAGCTTGTTCCTCGCGTCCAGCTTCAGCGCGATCACCGCGGTGGAGACCCCGATCGCCGGGACGCGGAGCCGCACCGGGTCGGCGACCTCACCCCTGGCCGGAGGTCGTACGACCTGGGCGGCGGTGAAGACCGTGGAAGCCGTGGAGGCTGTAGGGGCGCTGTGCGCGGCGACCTCGGTGGAGCACGCGGTCATGGCCACGAGGGCGGAGAGAGTGGAGAGAGCCGCCACGAGGGCACCGGGAGTCCGCACGGTCAGCTCCCCGAGGTGGATCGGCGGCTGAACCAGAAGCCGCCGCCCGCCAGGAGCCCGGCACCGGCCAGTCCCGCCGGCACCCAGAGCGGCACGCCCTCCTTCTCGGCCGTCCCACCGAACCCGGTCTCCACCCCACCGGCCGGAGCACGGTCGTCGTCATCGTCATCGCGCGACGTACCGCCCTGGCCCGTGTCCACGCCACCGGCGGGCGCCCGGTCATCGTCGTCGTCATCGTCATCGCGCGACGTACCGCCCTGGCCCGTGTCCACGCCACCGGCGGGCGCCCGGTCATCGTCGTCGTCATCGTCATCGCGCGACGTACCGCCCTGGCCCGTGTCCACGCCACCGGCGGGCGCCCGGTCATCGTCGTCGTCGTCATCGTCATCGCGCGACGTGCTGCCCTGGCCGGTTTCCACGCCGCCCCGGGGGAGGTCGTCGTCCCGGTCGTCGGCGGGTCCGGCTCGCCGGTCGTCCTTGTCATCGCGGTCATCGCCGTCATCGCGGTCGTCGCGGTCGTCGTCACCGCCGTCGTCGTCATCACCACCTCTGTCGTCATCGTCATCGTCATCGTCGTCGTCCGCGACGTTGGCGACCGCCGTGGGCGGAACCGGGAACGCGGATGCCTGGGCCGCCGGGACACCGGCGAGGACGCCGGTGGTCCCGAGTCCGAGGGTGATCGCGATGGCGAGCAGGGTCCGCCGTAGTACCAGGCTCATCTGGCCCTCCTGAAAGTCGTTGCGCACCTTCTGTGCGGATGACTCCAGATTTCCGGTGGCCGGTGGACCCATCATGAGCACGGGATGAGAGGACTCTCACCGGACTCGCAGGCGGTAGCCGGACCCCCTGACGGTCTCGATCCGCTGGTTTCCCAGCTTGCGGCGCAGGTAGCGGACGTAGACGTCCACCACGTTCGAGCCGGGGTCGAAGTCGAACCCCCACACGTGGCTGAGCAGCTGCTGGCGGGTGAGAACCTGGTCGGGGTGGCGGCAGAAGATCTCCGCGAGGGCGAACTCGCGGGTGGACAGGTCGACGGAGCGCTCGCCCACGTGAGCCCGCCGGGTCCGCAGGTCCAGGGCGAGGTCACCGACGCGCAGGACGGTCGTCTCCGGGACGCGCTCCGGGCGCAGGCGGAGCCGTACCCGTGCCAGCAGTTCCTCGAAGGAGAAGGGCTTGGCGAGGTAGTCGTCGGCTCCGCCCTCAAGACCCGCGACGGTGTCGGCGACGCTGTCGCGGGCGGTGAGGATGATCACGGGGATGGTCGCCATCTCCTGCCGGAGCCGTCGCAGGACCGTGAAGCCGTCGCTCAGCGGAAGCCCGATGTCCAGGATCATCAGGTCGAAGCGACCGGCACGGGCGTACTCGTACGCCGCGACACCGTCCGCGACGACGGTGGTCGTGAACCCGTTGCCTCTCAGGCCCTTCTCCAGGAAGGACGCGATCCGGCCCTCGTCCTCGGCTATCAGGATGCGGTTCACCCTCGGTTCCTCCCTCGGGGGACTGTCACGGTCGCGCCTTCCACACCGTGCGGCGTGGAAGGACATCGGGGGTTCTCCTCGTACGGGGACATCAGTGCTCGTACGAGAGCGTCGCGGGGATCTCCTCGTACGGGAAGGAGATCAGGAAGAGCGCCCCGCCCTCGTCGGCCGCGCGGACCCGCGCGGTGCCCCGGTGCGCCTCGGCGATGGAGCGGACGATGGCGAGACCGAGCCCCGCGCCGTCGTGCGACCCGGTGCGGCCCGCGCCTCGGACGAAGCGGTTGAAGATCCGTTCGCGATCCTGGGCGGGCACGCCGGGACCGGTGTCGCGCACCCACAGTTCCACCCTGCCTTCCCGTACGGCGGAACCGACCGCGATCAGGTCGCCGGGACCGGTGTGCCGCACGGCGTTCGCCACGAGCTGGATCAGCGCCTGGGTGAGGCGCTGCCGGTCGGCCGTGACCTGTTCCTCGGCCACCTCGTCCACCCGCCAGCGACGCTCTCCCAGCGCGCGGGCCTTGGCCACGACCTCGACGGTGAGATCGGCGAGCTCGACCTCACCGAGGGTGAGGAAGCCCGGCTGCTCCGATCTGGCGAGCATGATCAGGTCGTCGACGATCCTGTTCATCCGCCCCAGCTCGTCGGTGACCAGGGCAAGGGTGGCGGCCCGCTCCTCGGGGTCGTCGCCCATGAGTTCGAGGTGGCCGCGGACGACCGTGATCGGGGTGCGCAGCTCGTGCCCGGCGTCGTCGAGGAAGTCGCGCTGCACGGCGAAGGCGCGTTCCAGCCGGTCGAGCATGTGGTTGAAGGTCGCGGCCAGCGCCGAGACGTCGTCGTCGCCGGAGACGGTGAGGCGCCGGCTGAGATCGCCGGAGCCGCCGATCCGCTCCGCCGTCCGGCGGACCAGCCGCACGGGGGCGAGGACCCTTCCCGCGACGAACCATCCGCCCGCCCCGGCCAGGAGGAGCGCCGCCAGCGCGGTGAGGCCGAGCACGCGGACCGCCTCGACGACCTCGCGGCGTTCGAGGTCGTAGAAGACGACGGCCACGAAGGCGCCCTCGACCTCGCCGTCGGCGATCACGGGTGCGACCGCCCAGCGGACGAGCCCGGCGGTGCTGGGGGCCCAGTCCCAGGTGGGTTCGGTCGCGGCGGCCATCCGCGCCACCAGCGCCCGGTCGGTGTCCAGCACGGCCGGGGGTTCCGCGTACGTACGCCAGCGGACCTTCCCGTCGAGGATCACGAAGAAGGTCTCGTGGCGATCGGGCGCGTTGACCTTCAGGTACTCCTGGAGCAGTTCCGGCGGGGAGGCGGTCGAGTTCTTCGCGTACCAGTGGAGTTTCTCCACCTCGTTGGCCAGTTCGGCGTTCACCCGGTCCTCGAGCCTGACCAGCAGGATGGTCCAGGTGGCGAACACCGAGACGCTCAGGGCGAGGGCGACGACCGCGAGCGTCCAACCCACGATGCGGGTCCGTGCGCTCACCGCCCGGCCGTCGCCTCTGCCGCCGCCGTTCCGGCCGTCACCGTCCCGGTCGCCGTCCCGGTCGCCGTCTCAGTCGTCGCCGTCATCGCCACCGCCGTCATCGCCGCCGTCGTCGTCTCCCCCGCCTCGTGGTGGCGGTGGGGGCTGCACCCGTTCGGCCCGCTCCCTTCCGGCCAGGCGGGACGCGCCGGGCTCGCCGGAGGTCGCGGGCCCCGGGGGCGTCCGGCCGTCCCGCGCCTCCTGGTCGCCGGGCGCCCCGGAGGCGTTCGAGGTTCCTGGGCCGGCCGGTGCCGTGGAGTCTCCGGAGGACCGCGGCTGCGCGGTGCCCGTCTCGGCCGTCTCCTCGGCCCGTTCCCCGTCGACCACGACGGCCTCTCCGAGGCTGCCCGGACTGCCTTGGACCAGCACCACGACCGCGAACATCGCGACCGCGGTGACGAGTATCCCGATCACCATGCTGACGGTTGACGTCCTGCGGCTCATGGCGTCCACGCTAGGCGCCGTCATGGGAGATCAGGCTGGGATGGAGATGAGAAGACTCTCATCATCGGACGACACGGACATGTACTGTCAATAGGCCGATCGCCTCCGCGTGCTGATCGGCCTCAGGCTAGGATCGCCGAGTTAGGTTAGCCTTGCCTGATATCGGGGGTCCCTGCATTGCGGCTGTACCTCACCGCGCTCAAGCCGACCGACTCGGTCACCGACGGCTTCCTCCCGGCGGCGCGCGCGCTCGGCTGTGAGGTCACGATCCTCACCGACCGCCCCGAGCGGTACCGCGACTCCGGGGCGGAGGTGCTCCGCTGCGACGTGCGCGACGCGCGGGCCGTGATCGACGCCGTCGCGCACCACCGCGTCCCGGACGCGATCTTCTCGAACTCCGACCACATCCAGGCGGAGACGGCGCTCGCCGCCTCCTACTTCGGTCTCCCCGGCAAGGACTGGCGGGCCTGCGTCGACACCAAGAACAAGGCGCTCACCCGGCGGCGACTGGCCGCCGCCGGAGTCGAGACCGTCCGTTCCGCGCGGCTGGCGCCGGCCGACCCACCGCCCGCCGGCATGCCGTTCCCCGCGGTCGTGAAGCCGCGCGAGGGTGTGGCCAGCGAGGACGTCGTGCTGGTCCGCGACGCGGGCGAGCTCGCGACGGCCGTCGCGGCCATCAGGGACAGGCGGCCGGGAGAGACGCTGGTCGTGGAGGAGTATCTCGACGGGCCGCTGCACACGATGGAGACGCTCGGCGACGGCGAGCGGATCAGGGTGCTCGGCGGTTTCCGCACCACCCTGGGACCGCTGCCGCACTTCGTGGAGGAAAGGCTCGACTGGGAGCCGCCTCCCGGCCGAGACCACGTGCTGCGGGCGCTGGAGGCGCTGCGGGTGGGGTTCGGGGCCTGCCACACCGAGTACGTGATGACCCCGGCCGGGCCGCGGATCGTCGAGGTCAACTACCGGGTGATCGGCGACCACTGCGACTTCCTGCTGGCGAGCATGCTGGACGCGCCCCTGTTCGAAATCGTTCTCAGGGTGCATCTCGGGGCCGAACCGAGGCTCCCCGACCGGGTGGGGGGACACGCGACCGCGCTGAGCCTGGTCGCCGACCGCCCGGGGACCGTGGTGAGGTCTCCCGGAACGATCGTCCCCGCGCCCGGCGATCCGGTCCGGATCTGGCACCGGCCGCTGCGCGCCGTGGGCGATCGGATCGACCTGAGCAACACCAACCGCGACTACATGGGCATCGTCCGCGCGATCGGCCCCGACCGGGCACGCGTGGACGCGGCCGTCGCGGCCTTCACCGCGGAGAACCCGTGGGTGATCGCATGAGCCGGGAGTCCACGGGCGACCGCGTGGACCGGGGTTCCACGGGCGACCGCGTGACCCGGGGAGCCGCGAGTGACCGCGTGAACGGCGCAGGCCCCGTGAGCGGGCGGGAACGATACCTCGCCACCCGGGTGCTGAACGCGCTCCTGCGCGAGGACTACGGCGGCCTGGCCGGGCGGGTGACCCGCAGCAAGGACGGCGTCGCGCTGGTCCTGCCCGGGGGCAGGCGGGTCCGGCTGACCCCCGGCTCGCTGTTCCAGGACTTCGTGGCGGCCCCGGAGGAGGCACTGCGCCTGGAAGAGGTCCTGAGCGCCCTGCGGGAGATCTCCGCTCCCGCCGACGCCGCCGGGGTCGAGTCGTTCGTCACGGAGTGCCGCGAGGCGCTGCGCGCCCTCGACCTTCACGACCTCCATCGCGAGGAGGTGCTCGCCAGGCTGGACGCCACCGTCGCCGCCGTACGCCCCGCCGCTCGCCCCGGCCTCACGCGTACACCGGACCAGGGCCAGGAAAGCGGGCATACGGCAGAAAGCGGAATCGGGCCTGCCGCGGGCGGCGGGAGCGAACGTGCGACGGGCGCGAGCGGGCGTGCGACGGGCGGCGGGAGCGGACGCGACGGCATGTGGTACGAGACGCTGGCCGCGTTCGTCGATCATCCCGTCTACCCGACGGCCCGGTGCCGGATCGGCCTGTCCGACGAGGATCTGACCGCGTACGCGCCGGAGTTCGCGCCCTCCTTCGAGCTGCGCTGGGCCGCGGTGCCGCGGGAGCGGCTCACCGGGGCGGAGCTGCCGGGGGCGCCCGGATTCCCCGCCGTCGGCCTGGCCGCGGAGCTCGCGGAGACCCACGTGCTGTTCCCCGTGCACCCGCTGACGGTCCCCGCGGTCGAGGAGATCCCGGGGACGGTCGTGGCCCCGCTGGCGCGCCTGGAGGTCAGGCCCACGCTGTCGATGCGCACGGTCGAGATCGCCCCGGGCACGCACCTGAAGCTGCCGCTGACCACCAGCACCCTCGGGCTGCGCAACCGGAGGTCCCTCAAACCGGACACGCTCGCCGACGGGGCGCGGGCCGAGCTGCTCCTGCGGGCCATGCCCGATCCGGAGGTGCTCCTGGCCGACGAGCAGACCTACGGGCACGCCGGGCACGAGTACCTGGGCTGGCTCCTGCGCCGCCACCCCGCGGGGGTGGTCGTCCCGGTCGCGGCGCTGACGGCGCCGCTGCCGGGGGGCGGGCTGGTCGTGGAGGAGCTCGCGGGAAGATGGTCCGGCGGGGACGTCGCCCGGCTGCTCGGCCGGTACCTGCGGGTGCTGTTCCGCTTCCACGTGCGGCTCTTCGTCAGGTACGGCACGGCGCTGGAGGCCCACCAGCAGAACCTCTCGCTGGTGTTCGGCGGCGGGGAGGCCACGGGTGACGGCGCCACGGGCGAGGGGGTCGTACGGCTGCTCGTCAAGGACAACGACGGCCTGCTGACCTCGCCCGACAGGCTGAGGGACGCGGGGCTCGCGGTGCCGGACCTCGCCGACGCGCGGATGTTCACCGACGACCCGCACGCGCTCGCCGACGTGTTCGTGACCATCACCCTGCACCTGGCCGCCGCCGCCGTGACGTTCGGCGCGCTGCCGCCGCCGACGGCCTTCGAGCTGGTCCGCGGCACGCTCGCCGAAGCGCTCGACGCGTACGGGGAGGATCCGATGGCCAGGCTGCTGCGGGCCAGGACCCTCGACGCGGCCCGGCTCGTCGGCAAATCGATGATCACCGCCGGAACCCTGGTGGACAAGGCGCGCACCGGTGCGCGGGACGTGAACAAGTTCTACGGCACGAGCGGGCCGAACTACCTCCGCCAGCCCACCCAGATCACGCAAAGGACGACATGACGAGCCTCGCCCTCGACTCACCCGCCGTCGCCATCGCCGAGGAGGCCTCGGTGTCGGCGCTGCTGCGCTGTTGCGTAAGGGAGATCGCGGGACCTCGCGGGCAGGTCGGGTACGAGGAACCGTACGTGCTGCTGCGCGTCGCGGGCACCCGCCTGCGGGCGCGTACGCACGGCGGGCTCGCGCTGCGCTTCGAAGGGCGGCCCGAGTGGCTGGAGAACGACTCCTGGCAGCCGCTCTCGGCGGACCTGCTCGTCCGGCTGGTGGAGGCCGAACTCGGCGAGGGTGAGGGCGAGGACGAGGGCAACGACGAGTTCGGCGCCCAGGTGGCCGCGAGCAGGGACGCCCTGGCGACGCTGATCGCGGCCCGGTGGGAGGTCCCGCCGCCCGCAGACCCGTGGCTGGCCTCGGAGCAGGCGCTGGTCTTCGGGCACCCGTTCCATCCCAGCCCGAAGGCACGCGGCGGCGAGGGCTGGCTGCGCTACGCGCCCGAGGCGCACGCGAGTTTCCCGCTGCGGCTGCTCGGGGTCAGGGACGACGTGCTGGCCGGGGCGGGTGACACCGGCGCGCTCGACGAGCTCGGCCAGGCGCCGCCCGGCTACTCGCTGCTGCCCGCGCACCCGTGGCAGCTGGAACTGCTCGCGGCGGACCTGGCCGCGCCGCTGGCCGACGGCCGTCTGGTCGACCTGGGCGACAGCTCCCGGACGGCGGTTCCCACGTCGTCGGTCCGCACGGTCTACGAGCCGCTGATCGACCGGTGCCTGAAGTTCAGCCTGGACGTGCGGATCACCAACTGCGTGCGGAAGAACTCCTGGTACGAGCTGGCGGGCGCGGTCGAGCTGAGCCGTCGCCTCGAACCGGTGTTCCTCGACCTGGCGGCCGCCTTCCCCGGCACCCGCTGGCTGCCGGAACCGGGCTACCGCTCCGCGGAGCTGGGCACCCGGCTGCTGGAAGGGCTCGGTGTGATCGTCCGGATGAGCCCGTGGTCGGTCTGCAGGCCGGGGGTGACCCCGCTGCTGAGCGGCGCGCTGGCCGCCGGGCGGCAGGGGGCCGGCGCGGTGCCGGGCGACGTGCCGGGTATGGCGGATCCGGCACCGGGCGGCGCGCCGACCATGGCCGGGTGGCCGGTGGCCGATCCGGTGCGCTGGTGGCGGGCATACGTGGAACGCGTGGCGCCGCCGGTGCTCGACGCCTACCTCGGCCACGGCGTGGTGCTGGAACCCCACCTGCAGAACGTCCTGATCGGCGTGGACGCGGAGGGGCTGCCCGTGGAGGCCGTCTTCCGCGACCTGGAGGGCACGAAGCTCGTCGCCGGGCGGCACGACCTGTCCGGGCTGCCCGGCCGGGTCGCCGAGGCGCTCACCTACGACGCTGCCTCCGGCTGGAACCGGGTGGTCTACTGCCTGATGGTCAACCACCTCGTCGAGATCGCCGCCTCCCTCGCGGGGACCCGGTCCACGCGGGAGCTGTGGGCGGTGGCCGGGGAGGTGCTGGCGGAGTACGCGGCGTCGCGCGGATGGCCCCGGCCGCTGTCGGACCTGCTGTCGGGGGCACCGCTGCCGGCCAAGGCCAACCTGTCGGTCCGGTGGGCGCGCTCGGCGGACCGCTCCGCGGGGTACGTGACGGTCGCCAACCCGCTGGCCACGGCCTGAGCGGCGGGGAGGGCGGCGACGGTCACCGCCCTCCCCCACCCTCTGTGTCAGCGGGGATAGACCTCCAGCTCGTAGAGGGAGTAGCCGTACGACGTGCCGCGCGTGACACCCTGCATGCGGACGTAGCGGGCACTGGTCGGGGTGAATCTCACGTTGTCCACCCCGCCGTTTCCGGCGGTGGTGGAGTGGACGGTGGTCCAGGTGGAGCCGTCGGCCGAGGTCTGGATCGAGTGCGCGGCCCCGTAGGCCGCCTCCCAGCGCAGCAGGACCCTGGAGACGGTCGTGGCCGCCCCGAGGTCGACCTGGAGATACTGGTTGTCGCTGGACGAGCTCGACCAGCGGGTGGTCGGGTCGCCGTCGACGGCCCTGCTCGCCGGGTGGAACAGCTGGGTGCTCGACGCCCTGGCGCTCCTGCCCTCCGCCACGTTGGCGATCGCCTCGCCCCGGTGGGCGGGGAACGACACGACCTGCTGGTAGGTCGGCCGGTTCTGCCAGGAGATCAGCGAGTGCGTGATCCCGCCGAGCGGTGAGTGCTCGATGGCGTCGGAGCACCACTGGTCGCCCGCCGAGCACACGTCGTCCGCCGGGTAGGTCGTGGTCGCGGGCTCGGCGAGCGCCGCCGCCAGGCTCTCCAGCAGCACGGTGCGGCAGCCGGCCACCGTGCCGTTCCCGCAGTACCTGGCGGGCAGCGGCCCGGAGACCGGGTCGCCGAGCACGCTCCTGACGTCCTTGCTCACGTAGCCCCACCAGCCGTACTGGAACGCCGACCCCTTGTGCGCCTGGGCCTCGTTCGCGGAGGTGGGCAGGGTGGACGGGTCGCCCTGCTGGTGGCCGGAGGGTGACTCGTTGATCTGGATGGCGTTGACCATCGACTGGTAGAGACCGTCACCCAGCCCGGGCCTGAACTGCGCGCGGACCAGCTTGGGCCACCACGCGTCGAACGCGCGGATCGCCTCGGCGTGGGCGTACGCCCTGCTGCCCTGCGAGGTCTCCAGCCTCCGCGAGCCCGCCGACGTCCAGGCCGACAGCTTGGCGACCGCCGAGGCGAGGGCCGGGTCGGTCACCGCCGCGCTGTCGATCACCCGGAGCAGGTCGGGCAGGACCTTCTTGCCGCGCAGGTCGGTCACGGCGGCGTCGGCCATGATCTTCGTGGTGCCCGCCCGGTCGAGCTTGCCGCCTCCCGACAGGGCCGCCTTGATCGGGGCGTCCAGCAGGTCGGCCCGGTGAACCGGCCCGAAGCTGAAGTTGCCGTCCGCGGCGCCGTAGTCCTTGGCCTGCTTGTTGTTCCAGCTGACGAAGTAGTCCTGGTTCACCGCCTGCGGGTGGGTGGCGGGGGCCGTGTAGGTCGCGGTGTTGGCGGCCGGGTCGAAGCCCGCCCACTCGTGGGCCGCGTCGGCCGTCATCGGCAGGTTCGGGTCGGACACCGCGGACCTGACCGGGGTGTTGCCCGACATGAAGTACGCCGAGTCCCTGGAGTTGACGTAGAACCAGTTGAACGCGAAGCCGATGGTGGAGGCCGAGTTCGTGAACGCCGCCGGGTCACCCATCTGGGCCGGGTCGTTGAACATCTGGAAGCCGATCGCCGAGTCGACCTCGTGATGGTACGTCGACCGCAGCGTGGTGAAGGCGGTGGGCTGCCCGCCGACGGTGCCGCGCCAGCTCACCAGGCCGTACTTCGTGCGCTGGACGACGAGGTCGTAGGAGCCTCGCGCGGTGGAGTCGGCCACGGTGGGCTTCCACGAGTTGGTCTTCCTCAGCGTCTCCATCTCCGTGCAGACGCCCCGGTAGATGTAGTGGTCGGACGCCGTGGTCACCGCGCCGCCGCCGGGCTCGCAGAGCTGGAGGGCGTAGGTGTCGGTGAGGTCCTGGCCGCTGGAGGTCGCGCTCCAGGCGTAGTCGGTGCCCCGGCCGAGCAGCACGTAGAGGTTGAGCCCGGCGAAGGCGGCGCCGCGCGCCCGGATGCCGGGTCCGGAGAGCTCCTGCAACATGAGCAGCTGGGGGGCGAAGTAGCCCGTCTGCGGGCCGAACACCGCGACCGGGTTCCCGGTCGCCGACTTGGCCGCCGAGACCACCACGGCGTTGGACATGCCGGGCTTGGAGTTGTCGACGAGCAGTCCGTCGAGCACGCCCTTCTGGGCCGATGCCGAAGCCGGGGAGGTGGCCGAGCCGGTCTCGTTCGCGGTGATGTCCACCGGCGCCGTCGACGGGTCGGGGAGGACGACCCCGGTGGCTCCGGCGGGCGCGTCGCCGAACGGGAAGCTCTGGCCGTTGTGCAGGGTGAGCGTCGTCTCCGGGTCGTTCTGCGCCCGGAACGCCGCCCAGACCTGGTCGCCGGCCGCGGTGCCGTACTTGGCGCGGGCCGCGACCCGCACCAGCGCGGACTGCATCTCCGCCCCGCCGCCGCCGCCGAACAGGCCGCCGATCACGCCGGAGATCGCGACGAGGTCGGTCATGGTGAAGTCCACGGGGCCGCCCGCGTTGGTGATCGCGTCGAGGTGCCCGGTCAGGACGTACTCGCCGGGGCAGTTGCGGTCCGCCATGCAGCGGTCGATGTAGGCGTTGACACCGGCGATGTAGTTCTGCACGTCGGTGTAGAGCTGCGCGCCCCGGGGGCCGGAGTCCCTGACCCTGTTGATCTGCGCCTGGAGGTCCGCCTCGGTGTAGGGGGAGTTGCGCCACGCGCTCTGCTCCAGCGCCCGGTTGCCCGGCGCGCCGCCGGCGAACGGGGTCAGCTCGCCGCGGCCCACGTGCCGCATCAGGTCCATCACCCACAGGCGGTCCTGCGCGCCCGCGTACCCGGCGCCGAACATCGTGCCCTCGCGGGTCGTCCCGGTGATGTGCGGGACACCGGTCGCCCTGTCGCGGACGATCGTCACGTCCGAGCGCGGGCTCGTGGTGCTCTCCACCTGTCCCGCGGGGACGCCGAACGAGGCGTCGTTGAAGAAGTCGGCGATCTGGTCGTTGGTCAGGCCGGTGTAGCCGGACAGGAGGTTCGCGTACCTGCCGAGCTGGTCGTCGCTGTGTCTCGGCTTGGTGCCCAGGGTCTGGTGGGCGAGGATCCCGGCCAGGGTGGCGTTGCCGTTCTGCCCCGGGGGCAGGATGTCGGAGCACTCGCCGAGGCAGTAGTCGTCGGGAGGGAGAACGGCCGCCGTGGTTTCAGACGCGGTTTCGGACACGGTTTCGGACGCGGCAGCGGATGCGGGCACGACGGGGGATGCCAACGCGAGGACCAGCGACAACCCGGAGGCCGCCATGATCACCCGCCGGAGACGTGCATGCATTAGGAGGGTCCCCTAAACATGAGGCGTACTCGGATGGTGAGAGGAACATACGTTCCGCCCAACACCGAATCAATGGCCGCTGTGATAATCGCCCGTACCACTTGTGACTCGTTGTCAGAGGGGTCGGTCGACCTCGGACGGCGAGGGTGTCGCATGCCATCCGCCGGGCGGGGCGAGGGTCGGCGGGGTCGATCTCCTCCGGCCGGGTGACGGCGAATCAGGGTGATGATCGCCTCATCTCGCTGCCAGAACGTGAAAGACTCTCTAAGATCAAACCCAGACAAAAGCTGGAAAGTCTGGAGAAACCGTGGATGATCAGGCTTCGCCGGCCGGGGTTGACCCGAGTGTGCCCAACGTCGCCCGGATGTACGACTACTACCTGGACGGCAAGGACAACTTCGCCGCCGACCGGGCCGCGGCCGAGCAGATCCTGAAGCTCTTCCCCGATACCCGCGACTCCGCGCGGGAGAACCGGGCGTTCCTCGCGCGTGCCGTACGCCATCTGGTCGAATCGGGTATCCGGCAGATCGTGGACCTGGGCTCCGGGCTGCCCACCCGGGGCAACACCCACGAGATCGCGCACGCGGTCGCGCCCGACACCCACGTGGTCTACGTGGACTACGACCCCGTCGTGTGCGCGCACAGCCGGGCGATCCTGGGGAAGGGCGACAACGTCACCGTCGTGCAGGCCGACGTGCGTGACCCGGAGACGCTGCTGGCCGAGCTGCGCGAACACGTCGACCTCGACCGGCCCGTGGCGTTCCTGCTGCTCGCCATCCTGCACTTCGTCCCGGACGAGAACCCCGACGGCGCGGGCGCGTACGAGATCATCCAGCGGCTGCGCGAGGCGAGCGCGCCGGACAGTCACCTCGTTCTCAGCCACGCGATCGACGCCAGCCCCGACAGCACGCCGGAGGCGCTGGAGGTCTACAAGCGGGCCACCGAGGCGCTGAGCCTGCGCACGCACGAGGAGATCGCCCGCTTCTTCGACGGCTACGAGCTGGCCGAGCCCGGTCTGGCGTTCCCCCAGGACTGGCGCCCCGTCGGCCCGCCCCTGATCGGTGAGCGGAACACCTCGATCGGCTACGTCGGGGTGGGCCGCAAGCTCTGACCGTCACGCTCTCCCGGCGCGTGACGTGCCGGGAGGACGGCACGGGTGGTGTCAGCCCTTGACCGCGCCCGAGGTCAGGCCCTCCACGATGTAGCGGCGCGCGAAGGAGAACAGCACGAGCGTCGGGATGACCGAGACCACCGTCGCGGCCGCCATCGGGCCCCAGTCGATGTCGTACTGCGTGATGAACGAGTTCATCGCGACCGGGATGGTCTTGGTCTCCTCGCTGTCGATGAAGGCGATCGCCAGGAAGAGCTCGTTCCAGCACTGCACGAAGCCGAAGATGAAGGTGGCGGCGATCCCGGGCAGCATGACGGGCACCACCACGCGCACCATCGCCGTCAGCCGTGAGCAGCCGTCGACCATGGCCGCCTCCTCGAGCGCCGCGGGGACCCGTTCGTAGAAGCCGCGCATGATGATCGTCGAGAACGGGACGAGCATCGCGACGTAGACGAGCATCAGCCCGCTCAGCCGGTTGAGCAGGTCGAACCCGGACATCATCAGGTACAGCGGGCCCAGCGCGATGAACAGCGGGATCATCTGGGTGACCAGGTAGGCGAGCATGAGCGCCCCGCGCCCCGGGAAGTGGAAGCGTGCCAGCACGTAGCCGCCCAGCATCCCGGTCGCGGTGACCACCGCGGCCGAGACCAGCGAGACGATCAGGCTGTTGCCGAGATACGTCCCGAACGAGGCGAAGGAGAAGAGCTCGCGGTAGTGGTCCAGCGTGGCGCTGCCGGGGAGATAGCGCAGCGGCACCGCGAAGATCTCCGAGGTGGGCTTCAGCGAGGTGATCAGGATCCAGTAGAGCGGGAAGACGGTGATCAGCAGCCAGACGCCGAGGACCACGGCCTTCGCGATCCGGGCGGGCAGCGGGGCCGGGCGGCTCACGGGTCAGTCCCTCGCCTTCTCGAACCGGGTGGCGTTGAGGTAGAAGATGCTGAACGAGAGCAGGATCCCGAGGGTGAAGATCCCCACCGCGCCGGCCTTGCCGTAGTCGCCGTTCTGCACCTGCTCGATGAGGTAGGTCGTGGCGATGTGCGTGCTTCCCGCGGGACCGCCACCGGTCATCGAGTAGATGAGGTCGGGGAAGTTGAGGATCCAGATGACCCGCAGCAGGACGATGAGCACCAGCGTGGTCCGGATCGCCGGCAGCGTCACGTGGCGAAACTGCCGGAAGCGGGAGGCGCCGTCGACGTCCGCCGCCTCGTACAGCTCGCGGGGCACCGACTGGAGCGCCGCGATGATCATGATGGCGAAGAACGTCACGCCGTACCAGACGTTGGCGATGATGATCGAGGCCATCGCCCAGCCGGGCGAGGAGAGGAAGGGGATCGGCTCGTCGGCCAGGCCGGTTTTGATCAGCAGGTCGTTGACGACGCCGAACTCGCCGTTGAACATCCAGCGCCACAGCAGGCCGATGAGGAAGCCCGACATGGCCCAGGGGAAGAAGACCCACGCCTGGTAGAGCCCGCGACCCCGGAAGTGTTCGCGCAGCAGCAGGGCGAGGCCGAAGCCGAGCACGAGCTGGAACACCACGGACACGGCCACCCAGATCCCGGTGTTGGCCAGCGCGGTCCAGAACTGGTCGTCGCCGAGGACGGCGCGGAAGTTCTCCAGCCCGACGAACGGCGTGGAGGTCAGGTCGAACAGGTTGTAGCGCTGGAACGCGAGCACGCCGCCCCGGATCATCGGGTAGTACGTGAACACCGCGACGAACACGACCCCGGGCAGCAGGCAGAGCGCGATGAAGCGGGCCCGCCTGGCGTCGAAGACGGGCCGGGTCGCGCGTTCGGTGGCCCGCCCGCGCGACCCGGTCTTCTCGACCACCGTCACGATGTCTTCTTCTTGGCCTGATCCGTCCAGAACGCGTCCCAGCCGCCCAGGACGTCCGCGGCCGTCTTGCCGCCGGTCAGCAGGGACTGGATGTCCTTGTCTGCGGCCTGCTGCCACTCGCTCCAGCCCGGGTAGTCGACCGGCCGGATCGTGATCACCTGCTTCTCGTCCTGCTGGGCGTCCAGGTACGCCTTCCAGGCTCCCTGGGAGAACTCGGGGTCCTGAGCGGCGGCCTTGGCGATCGGGATGAGCGAGTTGCCCTTGGCGAACTTGATGCTCTGCGCGCTCTCGCTGAGGAACTGGACGAGCTTGGTCGCCTCGTTCTTGTACGTGCTGAAGGACGTCACGCCCCAGCCGGCGTACCCGACGGGCTGCAGCGCGTACCCGCCGGGACCCTTCGGGATCGGCGCGGCGCTCCACCCGTTCTTGGGCACGCCGCTCTCCTGGATCGTCTTGATCACTTCGGGGTCCTGGACGAGCATGCCGGTGACGTTGGATGTGAAGCCCTGCACCATCTCCGGGAAGCTCCACGAGACCGAGTCGGCGGGTGACGCCTCCTTGAACAGCCGGACGAACAGGTCCATGGCCTGCGCGGCCTCCGGCGTGGACCAGATCGTCTTACCGTCCTTGAGGAAGAACGACTTCTCCGGGTCCACCTTGTCGCCGTTGAAGGCGCTGACGATCAGGACGGCGTAGTCGAAGCCGCCCTTGCCGCCGCGGAAGGAGTATCCGTAGCGGCGCTTGCCCTTGTCGGTGAGCCGCTTGGCGGTGTCGTGCAACTCCTGCCAGGTGGCGGGCGGCTGCGCGACGCCGGCCTCGCGCAGCCAGTCCGAGCGGTAGAAGAGCACCTTCTCGTAGAAGCCGTAGGGGATGAGGTACGGCTTGCCGCCCACCTCGACGGCCTTCTTCTGGGCGAGCTCGGTCAGCTCGCCCCAGCCGGGCCAGCCCTGCGTCGGGAGCTCGGCGAGCCAGCCGTTGTTGGAGAACGACTTGGCGGTGTGGTCGCGGACCTCCAGGACGTCCACGCCCTTCTTGGTCTGCAGCACCTGGGTGATCTTCTGGTCGGCGCTTTCCAGGGGCGGCGAGATCAGCTCGACCTTGACCCCCGGGTTCTGCCGCTCGAAGTCGGTGATCAGGCTCCTGAGGAGCTTGGTGCGGTCCGGGCTGGTCAGGCTCTCGATCATGCGCAGCCTGACCGTGCCTGCGGCGTCGTCGGCGCCGCAGGCGGCCAGTGTCATGGTCAGCACGCCGACCATCAGGGCGGCGAACCTGGGGGGTGTTCTCATGGTCTCCCCAACGGGGTTGGCTCAACGGAGGGCAGTGCCTTTGACAGCGCTGTCACAACTCTGGATGACGGGGATGCTACGGAGCCCTCAGTGGTCCGTCAAGACTTCTCCAGGGCGTTCGCGAGATCGGCGATCAGCGTGGCGGGGTCCTCCAGCCCCACCGAGAGACGGACCAGTCCCACCGGGATCTCCATGGTCGCGCGCACGGAGTCCAGCGTGGTGAGCGCCGGCGCGTTGACCAGGCTCTCGTAACCGCCCCACGACACACCGATGCGGAAGTGCCGCAGCGCGTCCACGAACCGGCCCACCTCGGCGACGTCCTCGGTGTCCAGCTCGACGCTGAAGACGCTGGAGAAGCCCGTCATCTGGGCGCTCGCGAGCTCGTGCCCCGGATGGCCCGGCAGGCCCGGGTGGTTGACCGCCCGGACCGCGGGGTGCTTGACCAGGAACTCCGCCACCCGCAGCCCGCGTTCCTGGTGTGCCGCCATGCGGATCGGCAGGGTCCGCAGCCCCTTGATCGCCTTGCTCGCCTCGTGGGCGGACAGCGCGGCGCCGTACAGCTGGTACTCGGTCAGCGCCAGCGGCCTGACCAGGCGCGCCGGGCCCGCCACGACGCCGCCGACGAGGTCGCTGTGGCCGCCGATGTACTTGGACAGCGAGTGCACGACCAGGTCGACCCCCATCGTGAGGGGCTTCTGGAAGATCGGCGTCGCCCAGGTGTTGTCCATCACGGTGGTCAGGCCGCGGCCGCGCGCCCACTCGGCGAAGGCGCGGATGTCGATGACCCCGTAGCGCATGTACGAGGGTGACTCCAGGTAGAGCATCCGGCTGTTCGGCTTGACAGCGCTATCAAGAGCGGCAGGATTATCGGTGTGCACCGTCGTATACGACACCCCGAACTTCTGCAGGTAGCGGAGGAACTGGGTGGTCGGACCGTAGACCGCCCCGAGCACGATCACGTGGTCGCCCGCGGAGACCAGCGAGGAGATCGTCGCGGCGATGGCGCCCATGCCGGAGCCGAAACACTTGGCCCGCTCCGCCCGCTCCAGCGCGGCGAGCTTGCGCTGGAGCAGGTCCACCGTGGGATTGGTGCCGCGCGAGTAGACGTAGTTCTCGTCCTCGGCCGCGAGGCTCCCGGACAGCGCCCCCGCCGTGGGAAAGGTGAACAGGGAGCTCTCGAAGACCGGCGGGTTGACCGCGCCGAGCATCCAGGGCTCGTCCTCGCCGTACCGGCTGCAGATCCAGTTGTCGTCGATGTGTTCGTACATGACTGCGCAAGGTACAACATGTTCCGGAAGATCAGTCCGACCAGTCCGGGAAAAGGATGGGGATGAGCCCTCGCAGGACCACGATGGCCGACGTCGCGCGCCACGCGGGGGTCAGCCTCAAGACGGTCTCCCGGGTGGTGAACCAGGAGCCCCACGTACGGCAGGACGTGGTGCGACGCGTCCAGGACGCGATCACGACGCTGGGGTTCCGGCGCAACGAGGCCGCCAGCCGGCTGGCCAGGGGCGGCTCGGTCCTCACCCTGGGCCTGGTGATCGAGAACATCTCCAACGAGTTCTACTCGCGGCTCGCCAAGGCCGTGGAGTCGGCCGCCTCGGCGCACGAGGCCCTGGTGGTGTTCGGCAGCTACGAGGAGCGGGCCGACCGCGAGGTCATGATCATCGAGACGATGTACGGGCGGGGCGTGGACGCCATGGTCATCGTCCCGACCGCCGGTGACCACGCCTGGCTGGCGGAGTACGTCGCGAGCGGGCTCACCGCGGTCTTCGTCGACCGCGTGCCCGAGGGGATGGCGGAGGTGGACACCGTGCTCCTCGACGCCGGAGCGGGCGGCCGGATCGCCACCGAGCACCTGCTCGCGTACGGCCACCGGCGGATCGCCCTGATCTCGGACAACGACCCGTTGAGCTCGGTGCACGCCCGGGCCGAGGGGCACCGCGCGGCGCTGCGCGCGGCCGGGGTCGCCGCGGACCCGGCGCTGTGCGTGACCGGCGTGTTCGACCCCTGGCGGGTGGAGCAGGAGGTACGGCGGCTGCTCGCGCTGCCCGATCCGCCGACCGCGTTCTTCGCGACCAACAACCGCGCCGCGCTCGGCCTCGTACAGGCCCTGCGCGACCATCCGGGTCCCCGCCCGGCCTTCGTCGGCTTCGACGACTTCGAGATGGCGGGGGTCCTCAACCCGGGGATCACCGTGGTCCGCTACGACGTCGGCCGCCTCGGCAGCGCGGCGGTGGAGCTCCTGCTCGACCGGCTGCGGGATCCCGCGCGCCCGAGGCAGCAGGTGACCGTGCCGGTCGAGCTCGTCGTCCGCGGTTCGGGAGAGCTGCCGCCACCGAGGTGACGCCCGCGCCGGCATGGCGTCGCGCGGGCACGGCCGCGCCGAAAAACCTCAGCGGCGCCCTCCACAAGGCTTCCCGAGCCGTGACCGAGGTGACGCCCGCGTGGGCGGGGCCGCCGAACCTCAGCGGCGCCTGCTACGAGACCTTCCCGAGCCGTGTGACCGCCTCCTGGGCCTGGCGGCCCCGGCGAACTCCACGAGGCGGGGACTCGTTCTCGCGGGAACCTCGGCCTTCGGAGCGGCGGTGACCCCGCCGGGAGGCATGCTTCGGCGCCGCAGCTCGCCCAGCACGCTGAGCAGGACCGTCAGCAGCACGATCGCGCCTCCCACGACCGGGGTGAGCGTTCCGACGAAGCCCCGGTCCTCGACCTCCCGGGCCTCGAACACCCCGTCGGGATCCACCAGCATCTCGACCGGCGCCCCGACCTTCAGCGGGTCGTCGTACCGGAAGGTCTCGATTCTCTTTTCCAGCGGCCGCCCGTCCGGCAGGCGCAGGACGTACTCGTAGTGGTCGGCCCCCTTCCGGAGATCGATCCACGTTCGTTCCGCGACGGTCGTGGTCACCGGCTCGCCGTAGGCGCGCAGGTAGTGGTCACCTGGCAGGTAAGGGCAGGTGGACGCCAGCACGGCGAGGAGCGGCACCGCCACCCAGATCGCCCAGGGGACGCCCTCGGAGATCCGTTTCAGCGCCATGGCGGGACCGACGGCCAGGACGGAGGAGAGGACCAGCCCCAGCAACCACCACCACAACGAGTCGAGGGCCAGCAGGAAACCGATGAGACACCAGGCGGCGGCGACCGTCGTGAGGAGCAGGAGGCCCCTCACGACGACCCGCCACCAGCCGGCTCGCAGTACCGCCGCTTTCGTCACATGACGAAGCCTGGCAGCCGCGGGAGCGGCGGAACAGCCTCGTTCAGGAACCGGAGGTGAGCAGCGGCAGCTTGCGCACCCCGGTCATGCTCGGGCTCGGGATGAAGCGCGGCGGCTCGTCCGGGTCGGTGCGCAGGTGGGGGAAGCGGTCGAGCAGGAGGTTGAGCGCGACCTTGCCCTCCAGACGTGCCAGCGGCGCGCCGATGCAGAAGTGGATGCCCCGGCCGAAGCCGAGGTGGGGGTTGGGGTCGCGGGAGGGGTCGAAGACGTCGGGGCCGGCGAACTGCCTCGGGTCGCGGTTGGCCGCCGCGATCCACACCATGAGGAGCTGGTCGGCGGGGACATGCTGCCCGCCGAGCTCGACGTCGGTGTTGGTGACCCGGCCGACGGCCGCGAACGGGCTGAAGAAGCGCAGGGACTCCTCGATGGCGGCGGGGATCGCCGACCGGTCCCGGCGAACCCGGGCGAACTGCTCGGGATGGGCGTCCAGGCATACCACCGTGTTGCCCAGCAACATGGTGGTGGTGATGTGCCCGGCCACGAGCAGGATGTTCGCGAAGTTCACCACCTCGGCCTGGGTGAGACGCTCGCCGTCGACCTCGGCCTCGACGAGTTTGGTGAGCAGGTCGGCGCGCGGGTGGCGTCTGCGCTCGTCGGCGTGCTCGCCGATGTAGTCGGCGAGGTGCTTGAACTGCTCCATGGCGACCGCGACGCTGCGCTCCTGCTCCTCGCTCTGGTCGACGAGCGAGAACTGCTGGGTGTTCACGAACATCTTGTCCACCCACTGCTTGAACAGGTGGCGGTCGCCGGCGGGCACCCCCAGGAGTTCCGCGATGACGATGACCGGCAGCGGGTAGGCGAGGTCGGTCACCAGCTCCAGGCGGCCCGGGTCGGCCACCTCGTCGAGCAGTTCGCGGGTCAGCTCGGCGATCCGCGGTTCGAGGTCGGCGACGACCTTCGGGGTGAAGGCGTGGCTGACGAGCTTGCGCAGCTTGCCGTGCTCGGGCGGGTCCATCTGCGTCAGCATGCCCTCGCTGCTCATCTCCAGGCTGGGCAGCACGCGGCCGGTGTCGGAGGAGAAGGTCTTCGGATCGCCGAGGATCCGCAGCGTCTCGGGGTAGCCGTAGACGTTCCACATGCCGGTGGCGGCGTCGAAGGTCACCGGCTGGTCCGGGTGCCGTCCGCGCAGCCAGAAGTGCCCCTCGTGCAGGCCCCATGTGTCGGCGATGGTGGTCATGGTCCGCCTTTCTGTCGGGACGGGTCCGGGGTCAGCCGGGCTCGTGCGTGCGGTCGTGCGCGTAGATCCAGGTGCGGTAGGGCGGGATCAGGGCCTCGAAGACGGCGATGACCTCTGAGGCGGCCTTGGCCAGCTCCTCGGGCTCCGGCGGCTCGGGCGGCTCGAAGGCGTGCCTGACGATGAACGAGATCGACTCGGCCTTGGCCCGCGTGTCCACCTCGACGCCCATCAGGTTCTCGGCGTCGTGGAGGTGGAACCCCATCATCATCGCGCTCAGCGTGTACGACAGGTTGGGCACGTCGTCGCGGAACAGGCCGTGCCGGATCATCGCGTTGTAGAACCGCTCGGAGGCGAGCAGCTCCTGGCTGTGCAGGAAGGCGTCGGCGAACCTGCCCTGCCTCTGCTGCACGTACGCCTCGGACAGCGCCCGCAGCACCGACCTGTCACCAACCATGAGGAAGGACTCCGACACGAAGCGGTGCGGCAGCAGCATCGCCGGATCCCGACGCAGCCCGTCGAGGAGCTCCTCGACATAGGCGATGGACTCGCGCAGCAGCACGGCCTCGAACAGCTGCTGCTTGGTACGCCAGTGCAGGTAGACCGTGCCCTTGCCGATGCCCGCCAGCTGGGCGATGTCCTCGATCGTCACCTTCCGGTAGCCGAGGCGCACCAGCAGCTCGGCCGCCGCGTCGAGGATCCGGTCGGCGCGCCCGTCGGCCTGCCCTGCTCGCTCCGCCACTCCGGCACCTCTCACTCTGATCACTCTGACTTCGTGACCAATTATGAAATCTGGTCAACAAGTCAGACAGTAGGCCTCCTTCCGGGAAGGGACAAGCCCGTTTCGGGGGTCGTCGCCGGAATCTCGCGCCGGACCGCCGGATCAGCCGGGGACGATCAGCGGAGGGCCGGCACCGACTCGACGAGGGTGACGAGGCCACGCTCGTCGAGGAGGTTGACGGGGCGGACCGTCTCGTTGAGCAGGACGTAGTGGAAGGCCGCGCTCACCCGGTCCAGGGGGACGGCGGCCAGGTGGGACCAGGCCAGCCGGTAGGCGGCGAGCTGGACGGAGGCGGCGGCCTCGGCCTTCTTCCCCTTCGGGCGACGGCCGGTCTTCCAGTCGACGACCTCGTAGCGGTCGTCGGAGACCTGGAAGACCGCGTCCATCCGGCCGCGGACCACCCGATCGGCGATCATGGTCTCGAAGGGGACCTCGACGTCGAACGGCTCCCTGCCCGCCCACTCGCTCTCCTCGAAGCGGGCGCGCAGCTCGTCGAGGTGGGCGTCGGTCTCCTCGAAGTCGTCGGACGCGCCGGGCAGCTCGAACTCGTCCATCAGCCGCTGCTGGCCCCAGCGCCCCTCCAGCCAGCGGTGGAAGGAGGTGCCCCGGCGAGCCAGCGGAGCGGGCTTCTTGGGCACCGGGCGGCGAATCTGCCGGGCCAGCGCCTTGGCGTCGGAGGCCAGGGTGACGAGGGAGGACACGGTCAGGTGGGTGGGCAGCTCCACCCGGCCGCCACCGCGCCGCCGGTTCAGCTCCCGCTCCCTGAGCAGGAGCTCGATGTCGCGCTCCCACGCCTTCGCGCGCTCCCTGTCCCACCCTCGCAGATCGGTCGTCGGCACCGGCCGCCGCTCGGGCGGCTCCCCGGCCTCGGCCTCGAACCCGGCCCAGGGCTCGGACTCGGACTCGGCTCCGGATTCGGGTTCCGCGGTCGCCGCCACCGCCTCGGCCCCGCCCTCGGACACCGATCCCGCCCCAGATCCCCCGGACACCGGCGCGGACCCGGTTTCCGGTCCGGACCCGGCCTCGGACGGCGTCCCGGACACCGCTCCGGCCCCGGCCGGTTCGCTCCGCAGGGCGGGGGACACGGCACCGGACACTCCGGGAAGAGGCCCGCCCGCCTCCTGCGGATCGGCGGGGAACGGCACGTCCTCGTCCTCCGGATCCGCCGGGAAGGACTCGTCCCACGGGTCGCCGGGAAAGGGCACGCTCTCGTCGTCCGGGAAAGGCACATCCGCCTCCTCCGGGAGAGCCTCCGGGGCCTCCGGGAAGGGGACGTCCTCGTACGCGGACGTGGAACCGGCCCCGCTCCCGGAAGCCGCGCCCCCCGCCAGAGCGGCGAGGGCCGCCTCGACCATGGTGGCGCCGTCGAGGACCGCCGCGTAGCGGACGTCCTCCGGGGCGATCGGCCATACGGACTCGGCGAGCTCGGCGAGGAGCGGGTTGGTGGCCCCCTCCTCCACCTCCGGAGCCCAGAAGGCCACCCGGCCGCAGGTCTCGCGGATCTCCACCAGGAAGTCGGACGGCTCCAGCGGCTTGGCCGCGGTGCCCCAGCGGTAGCCGGAGGCGATCAGGAGGTAGTGGGCGCGGGTGACGGCGACGTACGCCAGGCGGCGCTCCTCCAGCAGGTCGCGGTCGCGGCAGCGCTCGTCGAAGTCGGCCAGCTCCTCCTTGGCGAGCCCGGCCAGCTCCGGCAGGTCCGAGGCGTCGCCGCGCAGCGGGTAGGGCAGCTTGCGGGGGTTCTCCGTCCATTTCGGGCTGGTCGTGGCGCGGGCGGGGAACATGGTGCCGACGGTGAGCGTCCCGGCCTTGGACAGCGCCTGGGACAGGCCCGGCACCACGACGACCGGCCACTCCAGGCCCTTGGAGGCGTGCACGGTCATCAGCTTCACGCTGTTGCTCTCGCCCACCCGCCCGGCGTCCAGCCCGTTCTCCTCCTCGTCGGCCGCCTTCAGGAACGCCAGGAACGCGCCCAGCGTCGGGTCCTCGGAGTCGCCGGCGAACCGGGCCGCGGCGTCCAGGAAGGCGTCGAGGTCGGCGCGGGCGGCGAACGGGCCGACGGCGGTCCCCCTGGCCGCCACCTCGATGTCCAGGCCGAGCGTGCGCTCGATCTCCAGGATCAGGTCGGGCAGCGGCTGGCCGGTGTGGGCGCGCAGGACGCGCAGCTCCTGGGCCATGGCCACCAGCCTCACCGCGGCGAGGGGGGAGAACAGGTCCTGCCAGGCGGGGCGGTCGGGCAGCTCGTCGAGGGCGTCGACCAGGCTGCCGCGCTCCTCGGCCATGTCCGCCACGACCTGGTCCAGCGGGTCGGCCACCGGCGAGGAGCCCTCGCGGGTCTCCCGGTTCAGCTCGCGGGCCCGCTCGCCCAGCTCCTTGAGGTCGGCGGGGCCGATCCGCCAGCGGGGGCCGGACAGCAGCCGCACCAGGGCGTCCCCGGCGCTCGGGTCGTAGATCACCCGCAGCGTGGAGACGATGTCGGCCACCTCGGGCACGGTGAGCAGGCCGCCCAGACCGACGATCTCGACCGGGATGCCGCGCGCCTCCAGCGCCCTGCGCAGCGCGGGGAACTGCGAGCGCTTGCGCGCCAGGATCGCCACGTCGTGCGGCTGGAGACACTGCGGGCCGCCCCAGGCGCTCTGCTTGGCCCTCTTGCGCTCGCCCTCGCCCCAGGGCATGCCGTCGGGCGCGCTCTCCGCGCCCAGCACCCTGGCGATCCCCGAGGCGATCCACTCCGCCTCGTCGTCGGCGGTCTCGTGGAAGGCGCACACCACCCGGCCGCGATCGACCCGGTTGCCGCCGGGCACCAGGACCGGCACCTCTCTGGCCTCCATCCGCAGCGGCAGCTGGAGCCGGGCGGCGACGTCCAGCACGGCGTCGCCGTTGCGGAAGCTGACCGACAGGCGGTTGATCGGGGCGAGCTCTCCGGACGCGGTCCTGAAGTCGCGGGGGAAGCGGGTCAGGTTGCCCGCGGAGGCGCCGCGCCAGCCGTAGATGGACTGGCAGGGGTCGCCCACGGCCGTCACCGGATGGCCTCCGCCGAACAGGGCACGTAGCAGGACGAGCTGGGCGTGGCTGGTGTCCTGGTACTCGTCCAGGAGGACCACGGCGAACCGCCCGCGCTCGATCTCGCCGACGTCGGCGTGCTTGGCGGCGATCCTGGCCGCCAGCGCCATCTGGTCGCCGTGGTCGACGACCTCCCTGCTCCGCTTGAGCCGGTCGTACGCCTCGACCAGCGGCAGCAACTGCTCCCTGGCCCGCTGGACGGCCAGCGGCCTGCGCTGGTCCTTGACCGGCGTGCCGGGCAGCTCGGCGTACCGGCCGGCGAGCCAGGCGCCGACGTCGCGCACGTCCTGCGGGGTGCGCAGGTGCTCGGCCAGCTCCCCGGCCAGCTCGAGCACCGCCCGCGTGACGGTCGCCGGGCTCCACTCGACCTGCTCCATCGGCCCGTCGTACGCGCTCACCACCCGGCCGGCGAGCTGCCAGGAGACGGCCGGGGAGACCAGGCGCATGGTCGGCTCCAGCGCCTCGCGCAGGGCGTGGTCGGTGACCAGGCGGGCCGCGTAGGCGTGGTAGGTCGAGATGGTCGGCTCGCCCTCCATCAGGTCGGCGGGCACCTGCTTGGTCTCGACCAGGCCGTTGAGCCGCTCGCGCACGCGCGCGGCCAGCTCTCCGGCGGCCTTCCTGGTGAAGGTCAGGCCGAGCACCTGCTCGGGGCGGACCAGGCCGTTGGCGACCAGCCAGACGACGCGCCCGGCCATGGTCTCGCTCTTGCCCGACCCGGCTCCGGCCATCACCACCATCGGTTCGAGACCGGCCTCGATCACGGCGGCCTGTTCGGGGGTCGGCGGCAGGATGCCCAGCTTGGCGGCCAGCTGGACCGGGCTCAGCACGTGGCGCCCCCGTGACGGGCCGCGCGACGCGAGCCCGATCCTCCCGTACGCGTGACACGGCCGGGCGCGGGCGGCGGGCCTCCCGCACGCGTGACGCGGTTCAGCACGGGGCGTCCCCCGGGGTCGTGCGGCTCAGCACACCTGATCTCCGTTCTTGCTGACCGGGCAGCTCGACCGCACGGCGCAGGTGCGGCAGCCGTCGTTCACCTTGGCCTGGAAGAACGGCCCCGACATGCCGACGGCGACGGTGTCGACCATGTCGCGGGCCCAGCCGGGGTCGGGATCGTCCGCCAGGGGAGGCTGGATCTGCTCCTTGGCGGCCTTCTTGCCCGCCGCGTCGCCCACCTGGACCAGGGCCGCGCCGCCGGGCTCGGTCATGCCGTGCCGCTGGAAGGCGCCCAGCAGCGCGGCGAGCTGGTAGACGCCGAGCTGGGGGTGGCGTTCGAGATCGGCGTCCTTGGGGCCGTTCTTTCCCGTCTTGATGTCGATGATCACGGCCCGGCCCTCGCCGTCGCGCTCGACCCGGTCGACCCGGCCCTTGATCTGCACGCCCTCGGAGACCATGGCCGTGAACGCCTCCTCCAGGCCGACCAGCTCCCGGGGGTTCTCCTCGTGCCAGCGAACGAACTTGGAGATCATCTCCTCGGCGACCCTGCGCTGCTTGCGGTTGTACCAGACGCCGCCGAAGTCGAGCTCGTGCCAGACGTCGTCCAGGCGCTTCCCGAGGGTCTCCTCGGTGGGCATGCCCGTCGCGGCGAGGACGGCGAGCGCGTGCACCACCGTGCCCAGGCCGCGGGCCACGTCGGTGCCGCCCGCGCCCACGGAGGTCTCCAGCAGCCAGCGCAGGCCGCACTTGCTGAAGCTCTCCACCGCCGAGGGCGAGACGCGCACGATGTCGTCGGGCCAGCTGAGCGGGCGGTCGTCGGAGATGGGGGTGAGGGCGTACCACTCGTTGGGGTGGGCGCCGGGCACCCCGGAGGCCGCGAGCCTGGCCAGGTGCTCGGCCGCGGACCTGCGCAGCGGCTCGGGCCTGGTGGAGTCGGCGACCGCCGAGCGCAGGTCGGCCACGAGCGCGGACATGCTGAGCCAGCGGGACCGCTCGTCGACGCCCGCGTCCTCGGCAGAGCCGGGGACCAGCTCGGTGAGGAAGCGGGAGGGCCGCTCCTCGGTGTCGTCGCCGCCCACGGCGGTGACGATGAGCCTCTTCCTGGCCCTGGTGGCGGCCACGTAGAACAGGCGGCGCTCCTCGGCCAGCAGCTGCGAGGCGAGGGCGGCGGAGACGGCCGCCGGGTTCTCGTGCTCGGAGCCCTCGGCCCTGGCGACCATGTCGTCGGTGCTCAGGATGGACCCGCGCAGCCGCAGGTCCGGCCAGGCACCCTCCTGGACCCCCGCGACGATCACCACGTCCCACTCCAGGCCCTTGGAGCGGTGCGCGGTGAGGATGCGGACCGTGTCCCCGTCGGGGGCGCGGTCGGCGAGGGAGTCGCCGGGGATCTCCTGGGCGACCAGGTCCTCGACGAACACGTCCACCCCGGCGTGCGGGAGCCGGTCGACGAACCTGGCCGTGTGGTCGAACAGCGCCACGACGGCGTCGAGGTCGCGGTCGGCCATGGTGCCCCTGACGCCGCCCCTGAGGCTGATGTCGGTCCACTTCCTGGCCAGGCCGGTGGCCTGCCAGACGGCCCACAGCACGTCCTCGGCGGTGCCGCCCTGCCGTACGGCCTCGGTGGCGGCGGAGATGAGGCCGGCGAGCCGTTCGGCGGGCAGCGCCACGTGCGGCTCCACCCTCACCAGCTCCCGCGCGTCCTTCAGCGCCGCGACCATCAGCTCGCCCGAGGAACGCGGGCCGGGGGTCTCGCGCTCGGCGGCGGCGCGTTCCACCATCTCGTCCACGTCGTGCTCGTCGGGGTTGGCCAGCGCCTCGTGCTCGGCGATCCGCAGGGCGCGGCGCAACCGGCGCACCCCGATCATGTCGGTGCCGCCGAGCGCCCCGGTCAGCAGCTCCTCCGCGACCCCCTCGTCGAGGGTCTCCGGGTGCAGCGCCACCTGGATGAGCCTGATCAGCGGCCGTACGCCCGGCTCCTGGAACAGCGGCACCTCGCCGCCGCCGACCACGACCGGCACCCCGGCGGTGACCAGGGCGCGGCGCAGCAGCGGCACCTGGCGCGTCGCCGACCGCACCAGCACGGCCATCCGCGACCAGGGGACGCCGTCCAGCAGGTGCGCCCTGCGGAGCGTGTCGGCCACGATCGCCGCCTCCTGGGTGGCGCCGTCGGCCACCAGCACCCGTACGTCGCCGGGCTCGGCGTCCGGCAGGGCTCGCAGGTCGCGGTGGGCGGCGCCGCCGGGGGTGGCGGGCAGGCGGGCGGTGACCCGGCGGGTGGCCCGCAGCAGGTCCCGGCCGCTGCGGCGGCAGACGCGCAGCGCGACGACGGGGGCCTTCGCGCCGTCGGCGGCGCGGAAGCGGTCGGGGAAGTTCATGATCCCGCGGACGTCGGCGCCGCGGAAACCGTAGATCGACTGGTCGGGGTCGCCGACCGCGATCAGGTCGCGGCCCTCCCCGGCCAGCTGCTGGAGCAGGAACTCCTGCGCCGGGTCGGTGTCCTGGTACTCGTCGACGAAGACGGCGTCGTACGCCGACCGCTCGCGGGTCCGCACCTCGGGGTCGGAGAGCAGGGCCCCCGCCGCGCGGATCAGCTCCGCGTAGTCGAGGACCGGTTCGAGGTCGAGGTCGAACCTGGCCTGGTAGCGGTCGGCGAACCCTCCGGCCGCCACCCAGTCGGCGCGGCCGTGGCGGCGGCCCAGCTCTCTCAGCTCGGGCCCGTCGAGGCCGCGCTCGGCGGCGCGGGCCAGGAAGTCGCGGAGCTCCTGGGCGAAGCCACGCGTCTTGAGCGCCTCGTGCATGTCGTCGGGCCAGTGCGTGGCGCCGTCCTCCAGCTCGCCGTGGAGCAGACGGCGGATCTCCAGAAGCTGCTCGGGACCGGTCAGCAGCCGCGGCGGCAGCCCTCCGGCGAGCACGGCCTCGCGGCGCAGCAGCGCGTAGGCGTAGCTGTGGAAGGTGAGGGCGAGGGGGGTGCGGGTGGTGCGGCGCATCCGGGCGGTGATGCGCTCGCGCAGCTCCTCGGCGGCCTTGCGGCTGAAGGTGAGGACGAGCACCCGTTCGGGGTCGACGCCCCGGCGCTCGATCCTGTCGACGACGGTCTCGACGATCGTGGTGGTCTTGCCGGTGCCGGGCCCCGCGAGCACGAGGAGCGGGCCGCTCTCATGGGCCACCACCGCCCGCTGGTGCTCGTCGAGCACAGGGGCAACAGCCCTCCCCGCGCCCTCACGACGTATCAGCCGCCAGTCCTGACCACTCACAACTCGCCATTCCACCAGATCCCGGACGATGATCGTGCCGAGTCGGCGGGTACGGCATGGCGGATTCTCCGCCGAACACGGCGGGCGGCGGGCGGTTTCCGGAGGATCCGCCGGCCCGAACACCGCGCGGACCTGGGCGGAAACCCCCGAGGAGGGAGGTCAGGGCGGGTTCACGGGTGGGACGGGCGTCGTGCGGGCCGCTCGCGGAACCACCGGAAACCGGTCAGGGATCACGGGGCATCCGGGAACGGGCCGGGAACCGGTCAGGGACCGCGAGACGACCGGGATCGAGCCGGGATCGAGCGGGAACGAGCCGGGAACGCCCTCGCGGAGCGAGCCCGGAGACGGTTCCGGGGGCCGTTTCCGGGAAACGGCCCCCGAGGCCGGTCGGATCACCCGGACCGGCGCGGGACGATCAGGTCGGGAAGACGTGGTCGACGAGCCTCGCCGTCGCCTTACCGTCGTCGCGGGGCGCGTAGGTGCGCTGGAAGAGGTCGTACTTCTCGGCGTGGGCGGCGACCACCTCGTCGATCGACCGCAGGGCCGTGATGACCTCCGCCCCGGTGGACAGCAGCGGGCCGGGGGCCTCGGCGGCCAGGTCGAGGTAGACGCCCCGCTTGGACGAGTAGCGCTGCAGGTCGTAGGTGAAGAAGAGCATCGGCCTGCCGGTCGCCGCGAAGTCGAACATGACCGACGAGTAGTCCGTGATCAGCACGTCCGCGATCAACAGCAGATCCGTGATATCCGGATATGTCGTGACGTCGCGCCCGAGGCCGGCGCGCACGTTCGGCGCCGCCTGCATCGAGTGACCCCGGATCAGGAACTCGTGGCCCGGACCGAGCACCCGGTGCGCCTCGGCCAGGTCCAGGCGGATCGAGGCGTTCTTGCGGTCGTAGTCGCGGTAGGTCGGCGCGTAGAGAACCACCCTGGCGCCCTCGGCGATGCCGAGCCGCGCGCGCACCGCCGCGGCCAGCTCGTCACGGTCGGGGGCGACGAGCACGTCGTTGCGCGGGTAGCCGCTCTCCAGGACCTCGCCCTGGTAGCCGAACGCCTTGCGAAGGACACGGGTCGCCCAGGGGCTCTGGGAGACCAGCAGGTCCCAGCCGCGCACCTCGACGGCCTGCCGGTGCCAGGCGGGCGGCTTGGGATCGCGGGACATGTGCGGCAGGTCGTTGCCCAGGCGCTTGACCGGGGTGCCGTGCCAGGTCTGCACGACGACCTGGTCCTCGCGGGACCGGAACCACGGCGGCAGGAAGCCGTTGGTCACCACGTAGCGCGAGCGGGCCAGCGCCGCGTAGTGCTCGCGGCTGCCCGCGCGCACCACGGTCGGGCCGGCGCCCGTGCCGAAGCCGAGCTCCCGCGGGCCAGGAGGCACGAACGCGCCGTCCTTGACCACCCAGATGTGCTCACCGGCGTCACCGCGCCGCACGCGCTCCTCGTAGACGGCGCGGACGCTGCCCTCGTACTGCCGCCCGTCGTAGGCGGCGTAGACGGTCGCGTCGTTCAGCTCGCGGGTCCGCTCGGCGGGGTAGAAGTGCCGGCGCAGGGCGTACAGGCCGCCGGCGCCCTTCTCGTCGTCGGGAAGATGCTCGGCGACGGACAGCACCGGGATGTCGAAACGGGTGGAGATCAGGCGGTACTCGCGGCCGTCGAGGATCTTCGTGTCCTCGTCCAGCCCGTCGAGGATGGCGTGGTCGACGCGGAACGGGACGACCTGCCCGGCCGCGTCGCGGACCGCCATGCTCCAGGTGCCGCTGCTCAGCGGGGCCGTGTCGCCGAAGCGGGGCATCGCGGCGGGCGCGAGCCGGACCGTGAAGCGGGAGTCCTCGCGCTCCAGGGGGACGGCCTGGATCAGCCCGCTGCGGTGCTTGAGGGTCAGCGCGGCCTCGCCGGAGCCCGGGTAGGAGCCCTCCAGGGTGAGCACGCCCCGCTCGTCCCAGGTCGCCGCGGTGATGACCGGGCGGATCCGGTGGGCGGAGACGCTCACGCGGTCGCGCCGGTCGCGCAGCACGGTGATCTCGCGGTCGCCGACGACCGTACGGCTCTCCTGAGCCTTCCCGATCATGACGGAGGCCGCGGGGTCGCCCTTGGGCTCGATCCAGAGCCGGCCGCCGTCGCGCTCCTGCAGCAGGGACGCCGTCGCGAGCGGCACGACGACGGTGGTGCCGCCCTCGACGGGGGTGAAGTCGGCGGCGATCCGGTGGCCGTCCAGGCGGGCCTGTCCCCTGGTCACGCCCTTGCCCGGCAGGAAGACCTCGACCTCCAGGCGCTCGCCGGCCAGCCGTACGCCGGCCAGCTCGGCCCGGGTGGGCTGCAGCACGATCTGGAGGGCGCGGTCGGAGGTCCAGACGGGACGGATCCACCAGCCCTTGCCGAGGTCCAGCCCCGCCGGGCGCTCGGTGCGGCCGATGGAGGGGCCGCGCAGGAGGCCGCCGGCGCGGGCGCCCCGGCTCCAGATCACGATCTCGGTACGCCAGGTGGTGGTGTCCTGCACGGTCGCGCGGCGGCGCAGCAGCCGCTTGCCCCCGCGCACCACGGCCCGTACGGCCGAACGCCAGCGCAGCGGCCACGGGCTCATCTCGGCGGTGAAGCCGGACCAGTCGTAGTTGCAGCCCGCCTCCTCCGCGCCGTGGGTCGCCTCGGGGTGGAAGACCCTGCGGGTGCGGAGCCGCACCGGCGGCAGCCAGCGCGGGCCGCGCAGCACCACGCTCGCCCGGTTGAAGCGGCGGCTTCGCACGGACAGTCCGGCCAGGTAGGCGTGGCCGCTGATGTGCAGCCGCCCGCCCGACCAGGAGATGTCCTCGATCTGGGTCATCGGGATGAGGTCGGCCGCCCGCAGCCGGTACAGGGCCTCGGGCAGCTCGTCCTGGAGCGGCAGGTCCGCGTACCAGCGGAGGCTCTTGCGGACCCGCTTGGACGGCTCCGCGGCGGCGGTCACGAGCTTCTGCAGCGCGTCGCCGTCGGCGAGGTCGTCGATCCCCCGATGCTCGATCAGGTGGAAGGCGATCCTGCGGGCGACCGGCAGGTCGCGCTTGACCTTCGCGTCGACGCCGGTCACGTACGGCTTCACAAGCGTGACGAACTCGCGGCGCCTGGCGGCACCCCGCTTGGCCGCGATCTCCAGCCGGGACCCCAGGGGACCGGCCAGCGCGTCGGCGTCGAAGCGGCGGCGCTCAGCCGGTTTCAGCCCGTCGGCCAGCACCGCCGCCATGATCGAGTCGAGGGGTTCTCCCCGGTCGCAGAGATCCTGGACAGCCCGCAGACGATCAGCGACGGGGTCGCCACTGGATCGTGCGGGAGTGGCACCGGTGGCCATGGGGGAAGCACCGCCTTTCGGACAGAGCGCTGTCCTAGGCCATGGTAGTGCGCCACGGCAGGGCCGGTTACGCCGTGATTTACGGGCTTGCAGGATTTACAGGCATTTGTGATCTAGCGGGTTTCCCCCGCCCTCCCGCCCGCGCGGTCCACGGTTCCCACCCCACCTGGCCGCGCGCTCGATCTACGGCTTCCCGTCCCACCTGGCCGCCCGCATGTCGGCGCGGGCGCCCCTGAGCGGGGTCCGCTCCTCGCGCCAGCTCGCCAGGCACCGCTGCTCGTGGCCGGGCGGCGGGGTGCCGTCGGCGTGCACGACACGCCACCAGGGCACGCCCCCGCCCCAGGTGGACATCACCCTGCCGACCTGGCGCGGGCCCCCCTCGCCGAGATACTCGGCGATGTCGCCGTAGGACATCACCATTCCGGGCGGGATGCGCTCGACCAGGTCGAGCACCCGCTCGGCGTACGGGGTGGGATGGCCTACTGGCTCCATACGGTCGGTCCGGCGGAGAGGATCTCGTCGAGCTTGCCGAACTCGTAGGCCGCCGAGCCGTTCAGCTGCTCGACCAGGCCGCCGCGGATCGCGTAGGACTCGCCGTCCTCGCCCACCAGCCGCGCTCCCAGCAGGGCGGACACGCGCGCCAGCTGGGCCACCTGCCAGTCGGATCCGGGAGTGCCGGAAAGGCGGCCGTCCCATACCGCGATGGCATGGACCGCGCCGTTGTGGCGGGCCAGGATCTCCCCCGACTCCTGCGAGCCCCTGAACTCGAACCCCGCCTGCCCCAGCACAGTCGCGAGTTCCGCGAAGGCGAGAGGCGCAGGGCGCTCCACGCGCAACTCGTACCCCATAACGCGCGAGACTAGCGAACGTTCCCGGTTTTCCGGGGGGTGAATCCAGACATCCGGGCTACCGCATCCGAACGGTGTCCAAAACGCGTTCGAATCGCAGTCGAATTACGGTTACCTTCGCGATCTACCGCGCCGGACCGGCTCGAAGGCCGCCATCGCCGGCCCGTCCCTGCCGGAGTGCCGGTTGAGCATCGCCACGGCTCCCGCGAACGCCAGCAGGCCGCCCGCGAGGCCCACGCCGTACAGCCAGAGGCGCGCGGGCTCGGGGCCCGGCCTGCTGGGTTCGGTGGGCAGGGTCCCGTCACCGAAGCGCCTGCCGTCGGGCACCGGGACCTCCGCCGCGCCGGCCACCAGCCGGCCCGCCTTGGCCAGCGCCGCCGCGGCGTCGACGACGCCGAACCCGATGTGGTCGTCGTAGCCGGTGGCGGGACCCGCCGTCGCCGTGGAGGTGAGAGCCTGCGACACCATTTGCGGCGATATATCCGGGTATTTTGCTTTTATGAGGGCGGCGACCCCGGCGACCAGCGCGGTCGCCGAGCTGGTCCCCTCCGAGGATCCGTACTTCCCGCCGGGAACGACCACCGGCACGTCGACGCCGGGCGCCGAGACCAGGACCGACAGGTTGTCGCTGCTGAACGTCGCCGGCCTGCCCAGGTCGTCCACCGCGCCCACCCCGATGACCCCGGAGTATCCGGCGGGGAAGTTCCAGAAGGAGGTGGCGTTGTCCATGGCGTACTGGGAGTCCCCGTCGTTGCCCACGGCGGCGACGAGCACCACCCCCCGGGACAGCGCGTAGGAGACCGCCTCCCGCTCGCTCCGGTGCGGCCCGTAGGCGCCCAGCGACATGCTGACGACCTTGGCCCCGTGGTCGGCGGCGTAACGGATCGCGCGGGCCAGAGGGCTGTCGTTGCGCGAGCGCAGGTCCTCCTCGGGCAGGGCGGACCCGTCCTCGGGCCGCTCCTCGACGATCAGCGGCAGCGAGAGGATCCTGGCCTCGGGCGCGACGCCGAGAAGGCCCTCCTCCCCCTTGCCCGCCCCGGCGATGAGCGAGGCCATCGCGGTGCCGTGCCGCCCGGCGTCCGGGGTGTCCCTGTCGAACCTGATCGACCCCATGTCGGGACCGGAGATCACCCGCCCTCGCAGCTCGGCGACCTGGTCGTCCACCCCGCTGTCGACCAGTGCCACGATGACGCCCGACCCCTTGGTGACCTTCCAGGCCTCCTCGGCGTTGAGCATCTCCAGCACCCAGCGCTGGTCCTCGCGCACGTCCGCGGCGCCCTCGGCAGGCGCGGGCTCAGGCGGTGCCGACTCCGACCCAGGCCCTGACGACTCAGGTCGTGCCGACTCCGACGGCGCGGCCGGCTCCGGTGGCGCGGTCGACACGGGCCCGGCCAACGCCGAGGTGGCCGTCGCCGGGGCGGCGACCGGGACCGGACCCGCCACCGAGAGCGCGACCAGCACTCCCGCCGCCCAGAACCGCCGCCTCAGCACACGTTCCCCTGGGTGCACTGGGGCACGGCGCTGGGCTCGTCGCCGAGGGCGCGGGCGATGCGTCCCGCGACCGCCTGGGCCGCGGGCCACAGCTCGCTGTGCAGGATCTCCTCGGGGGAGACCGCCTGCCGGGTGCGGCCGTCGGTGTAGCCGGCGGTGGAGAAGACGATGTAGGGACCGACGCCCACCCAGGCGTTGCGCTGGCGTTGCGCGGCCCCGAACAGCTCGGTCGCCGTGCCGGGGAAGGCCACGGGGCGCACCCCCACCCGATCGTCCACGGCGAGCTGCGCGGAGGCGGCGATCCGCCGCTCCTCGTCGGCGAGCACGGCGATGCCCACGGTGAAGGCGAAGGAGGACGTCTGGTCGACGTAGGTGGCCCGCAGCAGGGTGCGGCAGCCGTACTCCGAGAGCACCGAGCCCACCGGCGCGTCCGTTCCCGCCGCGCAGGCCACCTCGGGGGCGAGGCCGACCCTGCGGGCGTACTGCTGGACCCTGCCGAGGCCGATGTACTGCAGCTCGACGGGAAAGACCAGGTCCGCGCTCCAGGTGTGCCAGCGCCTGGCGATGTCGTCCTGGATGTAGCGGGCCTGCTCGGCGGCGGTCAGCGGGCGCGAGCTCGTCTCGCGCACCAGGCCGACCGTACCGGTCAGCACGTTGGTGGCGGCGATGGCGAGGATCGTGCCCATCAGGATCAGGAAGATCGTACGAAAGCGGATGCCCTGTTCCAGGGTCGCCAGCTCGGTCCGCTTGACCGCCGCGCGGTCGCGCCCCGCCGCCGGCCAGGCCCGCACGCGGGCCCGCCTGGCCGCGGAGCCCGGCGCGGGCGCCCGCCGGATCCGGCCACCACCGGACCCGCCGATGCCGCCCACCCGGGAGCCTGACGGCGGCCAGCCGCCGCGAGCGCGGGGGGCGGGGGTTCCCAGAGGCCGCTCCGGCTCCTGGGACCGCCCTTGCTGCGACATACTCCGATGCTACGTCGAAGGACCTCTCCGCCCTATCGGCGGCGGGTATTTTCGCGGCACTCTCCGTGGCAGCACCAGGCCTCGGGAGTTCGCCCGGCACCGCCGGGAGCTCACGGCCAGGGGGCCGCGACCCGGTCGGGCCCAGGTTCGTCGAAGGCCTCCGGCGGGCGGGTACGGCCGACGAACACGGCGAGCGCGATCAGGGAGACGACCGCGCCGAACCCGGCGGCCACGGCCACGCCGCCGTACAGGGTGATCCGGTCCCGGTCGCGGTGGACGACCCGCACCGGCTCGACCGCCACGCCCAGCGGGCGGGCGGGGTCGTGTCCCCCGGCCCCCTCGGCGGTGAGGGTGTGCCGGGAGATCCTGGCGGCGGCGGCGAGGGCCCGGGTCGCGTTGACGACGCCGAAGCCCGTACCGGTGTCGTAGCCGCCCGTGGGCCGCCGGGTGGCTCCCTCGGTGATCGCCTGCACGACCAGCACGGGCGACATTTTTGGATATTTTGCCTTAATGAGGGCGACAACCCCCGACACCAGGGCGGTCGCCTGGGAAGTGCCCCGGCCGACCCAGTACTCGTCCCCCGGACCGGCGCCGAGGATGTCCACCCCCGGCGCGGCCACCAGGACCGAGGGGTTCCGGTTGGAGAACGAGGCCCGGCGCAGCCCGCGGTCCGTCGCGGCGACCGAGACCACTCCCGGGAAGGCCGCCGGGTAGGAGTAGGGGGCGTGGCCGCTGGCGTCCGGCTTCCCGGCACCCTCGTTGCCCGCCGCCGCGACGAGCACGACCCCCTTGGAGATCGCGTAGCGGATCGCCGACCGCTCCTCCCTGGTCGCCAGCTCCTTGGAGATCGACATGTTGATCACGTCGGCGCCGCGGTCCACCGCGTGCCTGATGCCCCTGGCCACCACGTTCTCGTAGCGCTCGGCGGTGTTGAACTCCCGGAAACCCGGCTCCTCGTCCTCCAGGATGACCCGTACCGACAGCACCCTCGCGCGGGGCGCGACGCCGATCACCCCGTCGGCCCCGCCCGGCCCGTGGCCGTGCCCGGCGATCAGCGACGCCATGTACGTGCCGTGCAGCCTCAGGGGGCTCACCCCCGGCGGGTTGGCCCCGGCCGTGAAGTCCTTGCCCTCGGTCACCGAACCGGCCAGGTCACGGTGGTCGCGGTCCACGCCGGAGTCGAGCACGGCCACGGTCACGCCCTCGCCCTCGGAGATCCGCCAGGCGGCGGGCAGGTCGAGGGTCCGCAGCACCTCCCGCTGGCTGTCCCTGACGTCGTCGGCCCGCGCGGCCGGAACCGGGGCCAGGATCACCGGCACCACCACCGCCGCCAGCACCACCGGCACCGTCCGCCTCGCGACGTTCCACAGCGCCCCCAGCGCCCCCAGCGCCCCCGGCACCCGGCCCCCCGGCCTCGCCCTCGCCCTCGCGGGCGGTCCGGCGGTGGCGGGGAGACGCCTCGGCGTGTTCAGCATCGCCACTCCGTGGAGACGCAGTCGGGGCGGGCGGGCATGGACAGATCGGCGAGGATGCGGTCGGCGATGTCCCCGGTGAACGCGAACAGGGTCGGCCGCTGCTCGCCGACCGCCCTGGCGGGCCGGCCGTCGGTCTGGCCGACCGTGGCCATCACCACGTACGGGCCCGCCCGCCGGGCGAGGCCCGCCTGGCGTCCCGCGGAGACGAACCGGTCGGTCACGGTGCCGCGGAAGGCCAGTGCCCTCAGGCCGGGCGAGGGACGGCCGCCCCTGGGCAGCGCCGCTTCGGCCCTGGTGGCGCCGGACTCGTCCGCGAAGGCCGCGACGCCGACGGTGACCACGATCCCCTGGAGCGCGTCGATGTAGGTGGCCCGCAGAATGCCCAGGCAGCCCGCCCGCCGCAGCGCCTTGCGCAACCTGGCGTCGACCGCGCCGTCACAGCGGGTCTCCGGCGAGATGCCCACCCGGCGGGCCTTCTCCTCACCGCCCTGCTCCGCGGCGTAGGGGACGGTCTCGGGGAAGACGCGCCCGGCGGGCCAGGCCTGCCATCGCCTGGCCACCTCGTCGAGGGCGGCCCGGTCGAGCTCCGCCTGGGTCGGCCCCCGGGTGAGTTCCGTCGCCGCGGCGCTGCTCGCCACCCCGGCCACGATCGCGCAGAGCAGCGTCAGGGCGGAAGCCACGACCAGCGTCGGCCATGAACGCCGCCGCTGACGTGGGACTTCATTCACGCACCCGACCTTAATGCGGTGTGGCGGGTGTCATCCGCCGTTCCGTCCAGATCCGTCAGCGTGGAGAGGACTTGGTGACCTCGGCGGAACCCCGGCGGAACCCTGAACGGCGGGCGCCCCGCGGAGCGGGTGCTCCACGGGGCGCGGGTCGCGCGGGACGCGAGGCCTTTCAGGTCGTGCGGGCCCGGGGCCTTCGGACGGAGCCTTCGAACAGGGCCTTAGTAGGTGGGCAGGCTCGGGTCGACCGTCTTGATCCAGCTGAGCACGCCGCCGCCCACGTGGACGGCGTCGGAGAAGCCGGCGCTCTTGACGACCGCGAGGACCTCGGCGGAGCGGGCGCCGGACTTGCAGTGCAGGACGATCTTCTTGTCCTGCGGCAGCCTCTCCAGCGCGGAGCCGTTGAGGAACTCGCCCTTGGGGATGAGCACGGCGCCGGGGATGGACACGATCTCGTACTCGTTCGGCTCGCGAACGTCGATCACGTAGATGCTCTCGCCCCTGTCCTGCCAGGACTTGAGCTCGGCGGCGGTGATCGTGGAGCCGGAGGCGGCCTCCTGGGCCTCCTCGGAGACCGCGCCGCAGAACGCCTCGTAGTCGTCGAGCAGCTGGGTGACCGTCGGGTTCTTGCCGCAGAGCACGCACTCGGGGTCCCTGCGGACCTTGACCGAGCGGTAGTTCATCTCCAGGGCGTCGTAGATCATCAGACGGCCGACCAGCGGCTCGCCGATGCCCGCGAGGAGCTTGATGGCCTCGTTGACCTGGATGGAGCCGATCGACGCGCACAGCACGCCGAGCACGCCGCCCTCGGCGCACGAGGGGACCATGCCGGGCGGCGGGGGCTCGGGGTAGAGGCAGCGGTAGCAGGGGCCGTGCTCGGCCCAGAAGACGCTGGCCTGGCCGTCGAAGCGGTAGATCGAGCCCCAGACGTACGGCTTGCCGAGGAGGACCGCCGCGTCGTTGACCATGTAGCGGGTGGCGAAGTTGTCGGTGCCGTCCACGATCAGGTCGTAGGCGGCGAAGATCTCCATCACGTTGTCGGTGGTGAGAGCCTCGTTGTGGACGACCACGTTGACGAGCGGGTTGATCTCCCTGACGCTGTCGGCGGCGCTCTCCGCCTTGGGTCGTCCGACGTCGGACTGGCCGTGGATGACCTGCCGCTGGAGGTTGGACTCGTCGACCACGTCGAAGTCGATGACGCCGAGCGTGCCCACTCCCGCGGCGGCGAGATAGAGCAGCGCGGGGGAACCCAGGCCTCCGGCGCCCACACAGAGCACCTTGGCGTTCTTCAGGCGCTTCTGCCCGGCCATGCCGACGTCAGGGATGATCAGGTGGCGCGAGTAACGACGCACCTCGTCGACGGTCAGTTCGGCTGCCGGCTCTACCAGCGGTGGCAACGACACAGTTCTGCTCCCGTTTCAGGGGTCCTTGATGCGGCTGGCGCAGCACGCTCCCCTCACAACCTAACCCGGTGCCCCCGTCATTCCCCAACCGGCGCGAGGACCGTCTCGGCGATCAGGAGCCCGGCCTCGCGGGCCACCCGCTCGGGGAACTCCATCTGGGCCACGTGCCCGGCGTCGGGCAGCAGCATCAGCCGCACGCGCGGGAACGTCCGGACGGCGCGGGCGGCCATCCGGGGGTTGACGAGGCGGTCGTGGCGGCCGTGGATGACCAGCGTGGGCGCGGTCACCATGGCCGCCTGCCGCCACAGGTTCGTCTCCCCGCGCCTGAAGTACTCGGCGACGATGCCGCGGGCCGAGTTGATCATCGCCTCCACCGCGTACGGCAGGCCGTCCCTGCGGCGCAGTTCGTCGGCCGCCTCCCTGAGCCGGTCCGGGTGGATCCGCCCCATGTCGGCGTAACACAGGGCGAGCGTGACGCCGAGCCTGCGCTCGGCGGGCACGAGGGTGAGCCGACTCGCGGCCCACTCGCCGATGCGGGGCACGGTGGACAGCGCCACCCGTGCCGGGCCGTACCGGGGCAGGAGGTCGGGCAGGGCCGGCGAGATCAGGGTCAGCGAGCGGACCAGGTCGGGGCGGGTGGCGGCGACCCGCACCGAGACGGCGCCGCCCAGGGAGTTGCCGAACAGGTGTACGGGGGTGTCGGAGACCCGCTCGATCAGGGCGGTGACGGTCCGGGCGTGGGCGTCGACGGAGTAGTCGCCGCCGGGCGGCTCCGGCGAGTATCCGGCGCCGGGCAGGTCGAGGGCGTGCCCGGACACCACTCCGGACAGCTCGCCCATCAGATCGGTCCAGTTGGTCGCGGAACCCGCGAGACCGTGCACGTAGACGGCGGTCTCGGCGGGCCCTCGCGGCGTCGACCGCACGTGGATCCGCTGGTCGCCGAGGTCGATCATCTCGCCCGGCCAGATGGGGATTGGGCTGTTCACCGCGCCTCCTCCTGTCGTTCCACTGCCTTCCACGATAGTTCGGCTCTCCACACGCCAGGCAACAGCCTCCGGGTCTCACAAAAGACACATAAGCCCATTTTCCCCCGATGTCCTTTATTACACGATTTATCATCATTAACTCGGCGGCACTTCCACCCCGCCCCCACCTGTCGAGCACAACCCCCGGCGGCGGAACCCCGCTCACCCTCGATGAACAAAAGCGACATTGAAGACATTTCACTTCAAAACGACTAATAAGAGTTCAACACGTGCCATAAATAGATAAGAGGTTAGCAAAACCCCTCGATTCCCGTTTCTCGCCAGACATGGGCGGAAATCATGACAAGCAGGGATGGCTCATCACCGGCCATCTCTGGCAATTCCGCCTTATGCGGAAAATGTCGAAAATCGGGATAACCGATCATTTCAAGGGGGAAACGCATGCCCAAGTTCAAGAGTGTCATCGCAGGGCTCGCGATCAGCACTGCGCTGACCGGTGGAGCCGTCGCCATGGGCGCAGCGACCACCGTCACGAGCGCCAGCGCGATGACCACCGCGATCACCACAGCCGCCTACCCGACCTGGGGCGGCGGCTGCGGCTGGCGTCGCGGCTGCGGCCGTTGCTGCGGTGGCCACCGCCACCACCGTCGTAGCCACCACCGCTTCAGGCTGATCATCAACAACCACAACAACAACGACAACTACCTGCGCAATGACAACCGCAGCGACCGTCTTCGGCCCCTGACCTTCGGCGGCGACGACGACTAGTCGCCAGGCCTGGAGTCGCGCGTCCCCGCGGAGGCGCGGCGCCGTCAGAGGACAGGACCACTCACGGCTCGATCCGCGATTTCCGGCGGCTTCGAAACCGTGACAGAGGGACAGGACCCCCGCATTCGCCGCGGCGCCGCCTCTCACCCAGAGAAGCCGGCCAAACAGCGACAGCGGAAACTTGAGGAGAGATCCCCAGGACCCTGACCCTCGCCACAGTGCGAGTTCTCATTTCACGAAGTCACAGGCGAGGCCCCGCGGTTTCCGGACCGCGGGGCCTTCGCGTGCGCCCCGGCTTCCCGCGCACCGCCTTTCCCGCCCCCGCCCGCACTCCGGTCCTCGCCCCCGTCCCGCCCCCGCCGTCTCGGCGCCGGTACGCGAGGGTCACCCCGGCCCACCGGCGGGCGGCGTCTCGCCCCCGCCTCCGTTTCCAAAGAACAAATCCGACATTAAATGCATTTCATTTCAAAACGACCAATAGGCATCCAACATCGACGATAAATAGCTAAGAGGAGTGCAAAAGCCTTCGATGTCCGTTTGTCAGCAGACATGTGAGGAAACTATGACAACCAGGGATGGCTCATCACCGGCTATCTCTGACGTTTTCCGGTTTATAGGGAAAATGTCGAAAACAGGGATAATTAGTCCTTCCAAGGGGGAAACGCAATGCCCAAGTTCAAGAGTGTCCTCGCAGGGCTCGCGATCAGCACGGCACTGGCCGGCGGGGTCGTCACCATGGGCGCGGCGACCACTGTCATGAGCGCCAACGCGATGACCACCACGGTCACCGCCGCAGCCTTCCCGACCTGCGGTGGCCACGGCGGGCGTCGCTGCTGCTGCGGCGGCGGCGGCCACTGCCACCGTCACCACAGCCGCAAGCGCTTCAGGCTGATCATCAACAACCACAACAACAACGACAACGAGCTGTTCAACGACAGCCGCAACGACCGCATCGTTCCGCTTCTCACCGGCGGCGTCCGCGAGTAGTCGCCGGCCCGAGGCCGCAACCCTGATCGGGGCGTGGTCGCAGGACGAGCTCATTCACGGTCGGATCCGCGCTAGTCCGCGGCTTCGAGACCGTGACGGAGGGACAGGATCCCCGTATCCGCCACGGCCGGACTTCCCACCCGGAAACATCGGTCGAACGGCGACAGGGAGAACCTGAGGAGAGATCCCCGGGAACCTGACCCTCATCTACAGTGCGAGTTCTTCATTTCACGAAGTCACAAGCGAGGCCCCGCGGTTTTCGAGCCGCGGGGCTTTCGTGCGTTATGTCCCATTTGTGGCGCACCTCCCGTTCCCCGCCACCTCGGGACTCCCGTCTCCACCACCTCGAAGCCGAAGCACACCGGCCGATCGCCCGCGGCAGGGGCCGGCCCCCTCCACGCCCCTTCCCCGAGTCCCTGTACCACGCCTGCGGAGCCGAGGCCCCGCGGCGGCACCGAGCGGCACGCGAGAGGACAGGCGCGAGCGGCACCGGACCGCCTCCCGGCGGTACCCGGACCCATTCTTCTCCGCCCCGAAGAACAAATCCGACATTAAATACATTTCACTTTAAAGCGATCAATAAGTATCCAACGTCGACGATAAATAGCTAAGAGTAGGGTAAAAGCCTTCGATCTCTGTTTGTCAGCAGACATACGAGGAAACTATGACAACCAGGGATGGCTCATCATCGGTCATCTCTAGCCATCTCTGGCAATTTCCGACTCATGCAGGAAATGCCAAAAATTGGTAAATCGATCCTTTCAAGGGGGAAACGCAATGCCCGAGTTCAAGAGTGTGCTCGCAGGGCTCGCGATCAGCACGGCGCTGGCCGGCGGGGTCGTCGCCATGGGCGCGGCGACCACCGTCACGAGCGCCAACGCGATGACCACCGCGGTCACCGCCGGCACCTTCACCACCTGGGGCGGCGGCGGCTGCTGCGGCCGCCGCCACAGCCACTACCGTCGTCACCACCACCGCTTCAGGCTGACTCTCGACCAGGACAACTGCAACCGCAACCGCCTGGAGAACAGGACCCGTTCCGACCGCCTGGTGCCCCTGGAGACGGACAACAGGCCTCCTGGCCCTCCCGGACCGCCTGTGGCCGCGTCCTGATCCACGCTTGACACGGGATCGGAATACGACGCCGGAAACGGCTGGAACCGTGTTTCAGAGCGGCTCCGGAACCGTGACGGAGAGGTAGAAGTCCCGTATCCACCAGGATCGCGTTCCTCCACGGAGAAATGCCGATCCGAACGGTGAGCGCGGAAGGCCGGGGAGAGATTTCCCGGGATTCCGGCTCTCGATACAGTGCGAGTTATCATTTCTCACGAATTGCAGGCGGGGGCTCCGCGGTTTTCCGACCGCGGGCCCCCGCCCTGTCATATCCGGGACACCCGACGCCCGGCGCGGGAGTCCCCGCCGGCGTTCTCCCGCCGCCCTCTCGGACCCCCATCTCCCCGGAACCACTCCTCCCCCTCCCGCCTCTGGCGGCGCGGCACACCTCCCGGCCTCCCGGCACGGTTCTCCCGGCCGGACACCTCGCCATCGGCATCGCACACAGGTTCGAAACGCGTCCGCGTGGATGCGAAACGCCGTCAACGCGGCAGGTGCCACCATGGGCAATCCGATGCCGCGTCTTTCTCGGCGCGCGACATCCGAGGTCGTACGCTGGGCGATGTCCGACGTTTGCAGGAGCCGGGTGAGGAGAGGGAACATGCCGAAGCCCGGATGACGACAGGGGATGTCAGACATATGAACGCGCGCGGCGACACATCGCACGGGAAAGCGGTCGACGACCTTCCCGAGGAGCTCTCCGTCGAGACGCCCGAGGCCGACGCCGCCGAGCAGCACCGGCCGGTGCGCGAGAACGGCTCCGGCGCGCCCGTCGATCTCCCGGTCGAGGTGGACCCCGCCGACGCCGCCGAGCAGAGCCGCACGGTGCGCGAGGGGGAGCCGGAGTGGCCCGACTCCATCCCCCTGGAGGCCGATCCCGCGGACACCTTCGAGCAGCGGCGCACCGTCGAGCTCGACGAGGACGATTATCGCTGACCCGGGTTACCCACGCGTAGGATGGCCACAGACGCCAGGAGCTTGACACGAGGAGACCACGTGACCGCTACCCCGGACGCCAAGCCCCGGGGCACCCGGCTGCCCCGGACGGCCCGCCGCCGCCAGTTGCTCAGCGCGGCGCAGGAGGTGTTCGTGGAGAACGGCTACCACGCGGCCGCGATGGACGAGATCGCCGAGCGGGCAGGGGTCAGCAAGCCGGTCCTCTACCAGCACTTCCCCGGCAAGCAGGAGCTCTACCTGGCCCTGCTCGACCTCCACGTGGACGACATGATCACCCGCTGTCGCGACGCCCTCGCCTCCACCACGGACAACAAGCAGCGCGTCCAGGCCGCGATCGGTGCCTTCTTCGACTTCGTCTCCAGCCAGGGTGAGGCGTTCCGGCTGGTGTTCGAGTCGGATCTCCGTAACGTCGCCCCGGTCCGCCAGCGCATGGAGCGCAACCTCCGCGAGAGCGCCGAGATGATCAGCCAGGTCATCCAGGAGGACACCGGCTGCTCCAGCGACGAGGCGCGCCTGCTCGGCGTCGGGCTCGTCGGCATGGCCGAGGTCAGCGCCCGTTACTGGATCAGCAGCAACGGCTCCATCCCCAAGGACGCGGCCACCCAGCTCATCGCCCGCCTGTCGTGGCGCGGCATCTCCGGCTTCCCCCGCACCGTCGCCGACCACTGAGAGACCCCGGCACCACCCGCGATCCCGGCGCCGGCCCGGGCCGGTTTCCCCCGCTCCCTCGCCGGACGTCGAGGAACCCTCCGATGTCCCGGCCCCCGACCGGCTGTTCGCCTATCGCGATCATCTGTTCGCTCGGCGCGATCAACCGGCGCGTCGGCCTCCCCGTGGGGCGACCATGGGACGAGCAACCCTCATCGAAAGGGAGCACGATGGAAATCAAGATCGGCGTACGTTCCGTACACCGTGAACTCGTAGTGGAGACCGACCTCACGGCCGAGCAGCTCGAGAGCGAGATCAGCGCCGCCCTCGCGTCCAGCAGCGGTGTCTTCACCATCACCGACGTCAACGGCCGGAAGATCATCGTCCCGGTCGCCTCGCTCGGCTTCATCGAGATCGGCGAGGAGGAGGCGCGCCCCGTCGGCTTCGGCGGCACGCTCTGACGGATTCCGGGCTCGCGCCAGGTCGCCCTACGCGGCATGGCGCGGTCCGCGGATCCGGCGCGAGCGTGGCCCTCAGCCGCCCGAGCACTCGTCCCGCTCGCCGAGCCCGCAGCAGCGCGGGCGTCTGACACGGCGGAGATGCTCCCGCCCCCGGCTGATGGCCGGACAGCCCGCGCCTCCCCTGCGCAGCACGGGACGCGAAGTCCAGCGGTTCGGCCCACATCTCGTCAAGGAACTGCCATAGCGGCGCGAGGCCCTCATGTCCCGCACGCTACCGGATTCGTCCGCGGTGCTCCGGCGTTCACGCCAAAGGTGAAGCGGGCTCCCCCACGTAGCGGGGCGGAAAGCGCTGATTCGTCACCACGGCGGACCGGCACCCGGAAGGTCGCCCGCGCCCGGTCCCGCCGGGCGGGAACGGCGGTCACGACGTCCGGAAGGCCGGTGGAGACCCGGACGCCGCGCTACGGGCCCGGGGTCAGCCCCAGGGCGGTCATCCGCTGGCCGTGCTTCTCGGTCAGCCGGGCGAACATCCGGCTGATGTCCTCCCCCGCCGCCTCCACCAGCAGGGCCGCGAGCTCGGGCCTGGCGGCGGCCACGTGCTGTCCCTGGCTCAGCGCCTCCCCCACCATGCGCCTGGCCCACAGCGCCAGCCGCCCGGCCTGTTTGGGATCCTCCTGGAGCGCCGCGCGGACCCTCTCGACGGCGAACTGCGACCGCCCCTCGTCCGCGAGGACCTCATCGACGAGGTTCCGCGTCTCGTCGTCCACGCCGATGGCCGCCTCGCGGTAGAAGTCGAGCGCGATCCCCGTGCCGACGTACGCCTTGACCAGAGCCTCCAGCCAGTCTCCGGGGAAGGTCAGGGCGTGCCAGTCGTCCAGCGGCCCGGTGAACGGCGCCATCGCCTTCTCGGGATCCACCCCGAGGGAGGCGAGCCGGTCGCGGAGCAACTCGAAGTGCGCGTACTCGGCCGCCGCGAGACCGCCGAGCGCCGCCTGGTCGGTCAGAGAGGGGGCGTACCGGGTGGCGTCCTCGGCGAGTCTGAGGAAGGCGGTCAGCTCGGCGTAGGCGAGGACACCGAGCAGGTCGGAGACACCGGGAGGGGAATCGGTCATGGAGGCAGCCTACGAGCTGAGCGACCTCGCGATTCACCGGGAATACGAAGAAATCGGTTCTCCGTTGTGGTATCGAGTACACTGCTCTGTGAAAGTGCGACCGCACCGTGTTAATCCGGGATATCCACTCTCGGACGCCCCCAAAAGTCGGCGTGACGCCGCAGCGGTCGCTGATGACATGAGAGGGCTGGACCTTCCGCGAGGACCCGGCACGGGGAACACGTTTTCTGCCCGTGGTCCCGGCAGGCCTGCCTTCAACGGAGATTTAGGCAGGCCAAGCTGACGACGTTCCGAGACCTCGGAGTCACCCCAGAGATCGCCGATGCCCTTGAGACCGAGGGCATCATCGCGCCGTTCCCGATCCAGGAAATGGCACTCCCCCTGGCCCTCAACGGCCAGGACATCATCGGCCAGGCGCGTACCGGCACCGGCAAGACCTACGCCTTCGGCGTGGCGATGCTGCAGCGTGTCGGCAAGCCGAGGAAGAACCGCAAGAAGCCCCGCGGGCTGGTCGTCGTACCGACCCGCGAGCTCGCCGTCCAGGTCACCGAGGACCTCGTGACGGCGGCCGGCAAGCTCGGCTCGCGGATCCTCACCGTGTACGGCGGACGCGCCTACGAACCCCAGATCGAGGCGCTCAAGCAGGGCGTCGACGTCATCGTCGGCACCCCGGGCCGCCTGCTCGACCTGGTCAAGCAGAAGCACCTCGACCTCAGCCAGATCGGGACGCTCGTCCTCGACGAGGCCGACCGGATGCTCGACCTGGGCTTCCTGCCCGACATCGAGCGCATCATCAAGCTCATCCCCGCGGAGCGGCAGACGATGCTGTTCTCCGCGACCCTGCCGGGCGAGATCGTCGCCCTGTCCAGGCGTTACCTCACCCGCCCCACCCACGTGCGGGCCGAGAACAACGACATCGAGGCCGAGGCGACCCCGCAGACGACGCAGTTCGTCTGGCGCACGCACCGGATGGACAAGATCGAGATCGTCGGCCGGCTGCTGCAGTGCGAGGGCCGCGGACTCACGATGATCTTCTGTGAGACCAAGCGCGCCTGCGACATGGTCGTCGAGCAGCTCAAGGAGCGCGGCTTCGCCGCCGCGGCCGTGCACGGCGACCTCGGCCAGGGCCAGCGCGAGCAGGCCCTGCGGGCCTTCCGCAACGGCAAGATCGACGTGCTGGTCGCGACCGACGTCGCGGCGCGCGGCATCGACGTCGACGACGTCACCCACGTCGTCAACTACGACTGCCCGCAGGACGAGAAGGCGTACGTCCACCGGATCGGCCGCACCGGCCGGGCCGGCAAGACGGGCGTCGCGGTGACCTTCGTCGAGTGGGAGGACCTCACTCGCTGGAAGGTCATCAACAACGCGCTCTCGCTCGCCTTCCCCGAGCCGGTCGAGACCTACTCGACCTCCCCGCACGTCTTCAGCGACCTGGGCATCCCCGAGGGCACCAAGGGCGTGCTGCCGCGCGCCAACCGCTCCCGGGCGGGCCTGGCCGCCGAGGAGGTCGAGGATCTCGGTGAGACCGGCCGCATCCGCTCCCGCTCTCCCCGCAAGGGGCGTGAGGACGACTCCCGCAGGGGGCGCGAGGACGATCGCGAGGAGCGCCGCGAGCGCCCCGCGCGCACGTCCCGCGAGCGCCGTCGCACCCGCGGAGGCCGTACCGGCGAGGAGATCCCCGCGCCGGTCGTGGCCGAGGAGGTTCAGCCCCCTGTCGTCGAGATCGCCGAGGTGGAGACGGACATGGCAGCCCGCAGGGACATCCGTGACGAGCAGCCCGCCGAGACCGCGCCCCGCAGGGGCCGGGCTCGCAAGGCCGGGCTGAACCCCGAGGTGAGCCTCGTCGGCACGGCAGAGACCCCGGCGACCCCGGCGACCCCGGCGACCCCGGCGACCCCGGTGGCCGCGGTGGCCGCGGTTCACGCCGAGCCCGCGGCGGAGGAGCCGGTTCGCCGGCAGCGCCGCGGCAGGCGCGAGCAGCCGGCGGACGTCCCGGCGACCCCGGCGATCTCGGCGATCTCGGAGGCCCCTTCGGCTCCGTCGTGGACCGAGGAGCGGGTGGCGGAGTTCACGGATCGCGGAGAGGACGACGACACCATGGCAGAGCGCTGGGACGACGAACCCGTGGTGGAGGCCTCCAAGCCCCGGCCGCAGCCCGAGAAGATCATCCCCCCGAGCCCGTTCGCGGTGATCTTCAAGTCGCCGGACCTCGCGTCGGAGGACGACGAGATCGCCCCCTCGGCGGCCTCGGAACGCGTGCAGAGCCGTCGCCGCCCGCCGGTACGAGGCGGTCAGCAGCAGCGGGGAACGCGTCGCCCCAACTAGCAAGTGTCACCATGAGAAGGGGCGCGACCATGTCGGTGGCGCCCCTTTTCACGCTCCCGGCCCCTCCCGGACGCACGGAGCGATGTCACCAAGAGAGGTATCGTGGGGCCACGTGAGTACGCCGCGTTTTCTGACCCTGCCTCCTGGCGTCCGCTCTCGCCAGATCGAGACGGCGGTGGGCGCCTTCGCCGTACTGGAGGCCCTGCCCGTCAGCGGCATTCCCGAGCGGTGGCCCGCCCTGCTGGTTCCCGGCCTGACCGGCAGCAAGGAAGACTTCATCGCGGTCCTGCAGACGCTCGCGCAGTCGGGCCGTCAGGTCGTCGCGATCGACATGCGCGGCCAGTTCGAGACGAACGGCCCTGACGACAGGAGCGCCTACACCTGCGCCGCGCTCGGCAACGACGTCGACGTCCTGGCCCAGGTGATCGGCCACGGCGGCCCGATCCACCTGGTCGGCCACTCGTTCGGCGGCCTGGTCACCCGGGAGGCGGTCATCGACGGCCGCACCCGGTTCGTGTCCTACACGCTCATGAGCTCCGGGCCCGGCGCGATCGTCGGGCCCCGCGAGCGCGCGGGCCGCTTCATGATCTCGGAGTTGCCCGGCGTCGGCCTGGAACACCTGTGGCACACCCGGATGGAGCCGGAGGCCCTGGCCTCGGGGGTGTCCGACGAGATCATCGCCTTCCTGCGCAAGCGGCTGTTCGCCAACTCGCCCGTCGGCATGATCACGATGACCGAGGAGGTGCTCTCCGCGCAGGACCGGTGCGACGAGCTCACCCAGGTCGGGGTCGACACCCTGGTCCTGTACGGCGAGCACGACGACGGCTGGCCGCCGCGCGTGCAGTCGGAGATGGCCCGCCGCCTGGACGCCGACTGCGTGGTCGTGCCGGGCGCGGCCCACTCCCCCGCGGTGGAGGCCCCGGAGACCACCGCCGCCGCCCTCATCCGCTTCTGGAACGCCGCCGAGAGCCGTCTGAGGAGCTGACCGGCCGGGGACCCCGTTGGACGGGCCGCCGGCCACCGTGTAACCATGTGCCGACCATGGCCAGCATCAAGGACATCGAGGACATCAAGGACGTCGAGGACATCGTCGTCCAGCCTCCGCACACCGTGACGTGGCTGGTGCACATCGACCGCTCCATGTGGGTCGGCGGGGTCGGCGGCCTCATGCTCCAGGCCCTGCACCCGCTCGCGATGCGCGGGGTCTGGCAGAACTCCGACTTCCGGCGGGATCCGTTCGGGAGGCTCCGCCGTACGGCGGACTTCGTGGGCAGGGTCACCTTCGGCAGTCCCGCGGAGGCCGACGAGATCGGCCGCCGCGTCCGGGGGATCCACCGACGGCTGCGCTTCGACGACCCCGACACCGGCCGGGTCCGCCGGGTGGACGACCCGGAGCTGCTGCTCTGGGTGCACTGCGCGGAGGTCTCCTCCTACCTGTCCGTGGCACGGCGGGCGGGCCTGGGGCTCGACGACCGCCAGGCCGACCGCTACCTGGCCGAGCAGCGCCACAGCGCCACCTATGTCGGCCTGCACGCCGAGGACGTGCCCGGCTCCGTGGCGGAGCTGGACGACTACCTCGCCTCGACACGCCCGCTGCTGAGGGTCACCCCCGAGGCCGTGTCCACGGTCCGCTTCCTGATGTGGCCGCGCCTGCCCGCCGGGCTGCGCGCCCTCACCCCCGGCAAACCCGCCTACTTCCCCTTCGGGGCGCTCTGCTACTACGCGCTGCCCGGCTGGGCCAGGCGGATGTACGGCGTGCTGCCCGAGGTGCCGCCGGGCGCGGTGACCGCGGCGCTGAGGGCGTTCCGGCTGGCCATGGACACGCTTCCCGAACGCGTCCACGACCGGGCGTTCATGCCCGCCACCCGCGAGATGCTCGCCCGCTCGCGCGAGCGGCTCGGCGCGGCGGGCTACGACATGGCGGGAGGGCTCAGGGGACTGACCGACCCGCGCCGCTGGCCGTCCCGGCCCTCCTGACGGCACCGGCGGCACGCTCTCGCGAACGCGGCCCCGGCCCGGTCGGGCAGGTCTCGCGGCTCAGTCGGCGAGGGCGGCCCAGGGCTCGCGGTCGTCGCCCGCGGCCTGGCCCTCGGGGCAGTGGCGGCGGAAGTCGCACCACGAGCACAGCGGGCCCGTGCGGGGCGGGAAGACCGCGTCGATCTCGGGGGGCACCGCGGGCGGGGTGCGGTCGCCGTCGCCGCGCGCCCTGGGTGGGGCGGTCCCCCTGGGCCGGGTGGTGGCCGACCACTCCTTGTAGCGCTCGTCGGCCTCGGAGGCCTCGACGGCGATCTCCTCGGCGTGGCCCAGGTGGCGGGCCAGCGACTCGTCGGTGTGCTCCCACTCCACGATCGAGGCGGTCGGCAGGTGGTGCAGCTCGACCCGGTGGCAGGGGCGGCGCATCATCCGGGAGGAGGCGACGGCGTAGACCGCCAGCGCGAGCGAGGAGCGGGCGTCGTCGGTGCTCAGCGGGCGGCGGCCGGTCTTGTAGTCGACCACGACCAGCTCCTCGCCGCGCCGGTCGAGCCGGTCCACGCGGCCGGAGAGCGCCACGACGGAGGTGCGCGTGGCGACCGTACGCTCGACGCCGACCGGCTCGGCGGACGGGTCGAGGCTCGCCACGTATCCGGAGACCATCTCCCCGGCCCGGTCGCGCCAGGTCCGCGACTGCTCGGCGTCGCGGAAACCCTCGTTGATCCATCCCCTGGTGAGCAGGCTCGCCGCGACCTCGGGCGTGCGCCGCTCGTACGGCTCGCGCCACCAGGCGGCCAGGGCGTTGTGCACGCTGGCGCCCACGCTGTTGTGCGCCCACGGCGGGCCCTTCTGCGGCGTGGGCCGGTCCATGTAGGTGAACCGGTAGCGGCGGGGGCAGTCGAGCCAGTTGTTCAGCCGCGACGGCGTGCAGGCGTAGAGCCGCCGCGGCATGCCCTCCAGGGGAAGCTGGTCCATTTAGAGCAGGTCGTTCCGGGGATTCAGCCGGATTCCCGCCGCGCGCGTGCCGTCGGTCAGCGGACCCTCCTCTTCCGGCGCCTCGGGGCCACGGGTCAGCGAGCCGGAGAGCCAGGCGTCGAACTGGGGCTCCAGATCACCGATGGTCGTCTCCTCGCCGTGCGCGGGCAGCACCCGGGTGCGGTGCGGCAGGGTGAACAGCCGCCCGCCGATGGCGGTCAGCTGGTCGGCCAGCGCGGGATACTCACCGCCGATCCTGCCGGGGCCGTCGGCCTGGAGGGTCTTGCCGGTGAAGACCACGTCCAGGGCCTCGCAGTACAGCGACACGCCGCCGTGGGAGATGCCCGGGGTGGACATGACCTCCAGCTGGACGCCGCCGACCTCGAACAGGCCCTCGTCCTCCATGTCGATGTCCGGCCAGGTGTCGGGCCAGGTCAGCCGCCACAGTGGCCGGTCCTTCGGGTGGAGGGCGACCACCGCCTCGTCTCTGGCCGCGACCTCGATGGCCGCGCCCACGTGGTCGGGCAGGCCGTGGGTGCAGATGATCGCCAGCACCTCACGCTCGCCGACCTTCTCCAGGATCCTCTCCGCGTCGCGCGCGGCGTCGATGACGATGACATCCTCGTCGTCACCCAGGATCCACGTGTTGTTCTCGACCTTGTGCTCGACGCCGTCGACATCGACGACGCCCTCGGTCACCACTCGCTCGATACGCGCTGTCACGCTTCCGAACTTTACTGCCTCCCCCCGCCCCCCGGTTCGGACGCGAGGGTCAAGGCTCCGGAGAGGGAGCGGGCGGGAAGGCGGGCGCGCGGGTGGGCGGTGTCAGGGTGCCGGGACGTCCAGACGCGGGGAGAACGCCCCGAAGGGCAGGTCGAGGGTCTGGTCCTGGTCGCGAAGGTCGCGAAGGCACAGCTCGGCCAGGGTGATCAGGTAACCGGCCTCGGGGGGCCACACGACCGCCCAGAGCCAGTTTCCCAGCGCCTCACCCGCGTAGACGGCCCGGTCGGGGGCGGCGGTGACGCACCACAGGGCGGCCGGATGGCCCCTGACGGCGATCTTGGCGTGCGGCGGGCCCTTGTCGAACCCGGTTCCCGGATCGGTGCCCTCCAGCCCCGCGAACGCCGCGCCGAGCCCCACTCCGGGCTCCTCGGCGATGATCAGCAGGTCGGCGGGACCGTGGGTCAGCGAGGGACCGGAGAGCGCGACCACGGTGGCCCGCACGTCGCTGCGCTCGTCGCCCACCTCGCCGAACCCCGTGACCAGCCACCCCGCGGGCAGCGGCCAGGGAACCCAGACGGGTACGCGGGAACCTCGGGTGACGGCCTCCACCGCGGCGGAGGACGGAGGTCTGGGTGGCTGGAACGGCAGGACATCGCCGTGGGGACCGCATCTCCAGGAGCTTGACCAAGCACTCGGCGGACGAAGCGGGCCGAAACACCGTGGGCACGTAGGGGCGGCTTTCACGACTACCCACGCTGCTTCTTCGGCGGGCCATCCGTCAAGAGGCGCGGTCGTTATCACAACGTAATCTTTTCCATGTGCGCGTAAATTGTGTCGGAGCGATCATCCTTGACGGCTCGGGGCGGATGCTTCTGATCCGCCGTGGCCGGCCGCCCGGTGAGGGCCTGTGGTCCATCCCCGGCGGGCGGGTCGAACCCGGGGAGTCCGATCCCGAGGCGGTCGCCAGGGAGGTCCTCGAGGAGACCGGCCTGACGGTCGTCCCCGGGCCCCTGGCCGGGACCGTGGACCGCCCCGGCCCCGGCGGCGCCGTCTACGAGATCCGCGACTATCTCGCCGTCGTCTCCGGTGGCACGCTCGCCGCCGGGGACGACGCCGCGGACGCCCGCTGGTTCGCCCCCGAGGAGCTTTGGCGCCTCCCCCTCACCCCGGGCCTGCTGGACGCGCTGGTCGAGTGGGCGGTCATCGCGCCCGGGTGAGCTCGCGGGGTCCGGTCACGGGACCGCCGCGAGCGTGGAGCACCGCGGTTCCCGGTCATCGCGACGAGGTGAGCGTGGAACGCCACAGGGTGAGGTGGTCCGCGCTGTAGGTGGTGGAGCGGCCCAGGGCCACGACCTGGCCGCCGGAGACCGCCACCGCGCCGAGCCACTGGGCGCCGTCGCCGTCCAGGCCGCCCTGGCTCGGGGTGTGGCGCTGCCACTTCAGCCCGTCCTCCGAGGTCCAGGCCGCGCTGTCTCCGGCCCCCGGCGCCCCGTGCCAGCCGACGGCCACCACGCCCTCCGGCGTCGCGGCGAGGTCCTGGACGGCGGACGCCCGGTCCGCGGGGAACCAGGAGAACTCCCAGCTCGCCCCGTTGTCGTCCGACACCGCGCCGAATGCCTTCGTGCCGTCCTCGGTCCTGGCCGTGCCCGCCGCGACGACGTACCCGCCGTACAGGACCACATGCCGCAGGCCCGCGGACGTCGCCCCCGGGGGCAGGACCGGTTTGCGCGCGGTCCAGTTGACCCCGTCGGCCGACACCCAGACCACCCCGGTCTCGCGCTCGGCCGTGCCGGTGCCGCCGACCGCCACGTACCCGGACGAGGTCGCCGAGACGTCGTGCAGCCGCACCCCCGTACCGCCCGCGGGAAGCTTGGCCGCCCTGGAGTAGCGCTTGAGGTCGGTGGAGAACCACAGGACGGGCACGGTGGCGGCGGGTCCGCGGTCCTCGCCCGCGATGACGTAGCCGGACGGCCCCGCCGCCACCGCGTGCGGGGCGAGGAAGTCGTGGTCGCCCGCCGGGGCGAGGGGACCCAGCACCGGCACCCTGCGCCAGCTCTGCCCGTCGGAGGAGGTGAGCAGCAGCGGTTCGGTGGAGGAGGCGTCGGTCATCGTGCTGCCCGCGGCCAGCCAGCCCCGCCTGCCGTGCGCGACGTCGGAGAGCGCCTGCCGCCTGGGGCCGCCGAGGAGCTGCGCCGGGCCGCCGGCCTTCCAGTCCTCGCCGCTCGCGCTGCTCCAGATCCCGGCGTCGCCGGAGACGGCGCCGACCGCGACGAACCTGCCGTCCCCCGCGGCCACCCTGGCCGTCTCGCGGGCGGCTCTGGCGAGGCCCTGGATCCCGCTCAGGGGCACCGGCCTCGGCTCGCCGCCCTTGGGCGCGGTGATGAGGACCACCCGGTTGTCCACGTCGGCGGCGCGCTCGTCGCCGCCGACGACGAGCGTGCCGGTGTCGGACAGCGCGAGTGCCCGCAGCGAGCCCGGCACCTCGCCGAGGTCGGTGGTCCTGTTCCAGTCGCGGCCGTCCTCGCTGGTGTGGACGGTGTAGCGCTCGAAGCCCGACTCGACGACCGCGGCCACCCCCGCCGAGGAGGAGGCGAGGCGCTTGACGCCCGTGCCCTCGGGCCCCAGGCCGGTGATGGTGCCGCAGGCCTTCCAGTCGGCGCCCTCGGGCGAGCAGTAGACGCGGACCTCGCCCTTGTCGCTGCGCTGCTGGGTCGGTACGAGCACGAACCCGCCGGCGGCCACGGCCAGCGCGCCCGGCTCCGGGACGACGTCGTTGAGCGCGGCGCCGGTCCGCTGCCAGTTCCTGCCCCCGTCGGCCGAGCGCAGGATGACCGAGGTGGACTGGCCCTGGGCCGGGTCCGCCAGCGCGACGACGGCGTCCCCCCTGGCGACGACCGCCTTGATGCCACGCACCTTGTCCGGCATGCCGATCTCCCGGGTCTCCACCCGGTCCCAGGCCCGCCCGTCCGGGGAGACCCAGGCGACGGCCCCGGTGGTGCCGTCGTCCAGTACGGCCGCGCCGACCGCGACGAACCCGGAGTCGGTCCTGGCCAGATCCATGATCTTGTCCCCGCGCGTGAAGGCGCCCAGCTCGCCGGGGTCGGCGGCGGTCCAGTCCTGTCCGTCGGAGCTGGTCCACAGGCCGTGCCCGGAGCCGAGGGGGTCGTTGCCCGCGGCCAGCCAGAGGCCGTCGCCGCCCGCCACCCGGCCCACCGTGGTCGGCCCCGGCTCGTATCCCTCCGGACCGGTCACCTTGCCCAGCCGCCAGGTCGTGCCGCCGTCGGGAGAGACCAGGAACAGCGGTCTGGGAACCGGGCTGGTGGTGTCGCTGCCGACCGCGACCATGACGGAGCCCACCGAGGCCACCGCGTTGAGCACCTGGTTGGATCCGTTGCCGCCGACACCGGCCTGCGGCACGAAGTTGTCGTCGCCCGAGCTCACCTCGTCGCCGACCAGCCGGAGACCGGTGGCGAACGGGCTGCTCACCCAGCCCCACAGGACCAGGCCACCGCCGACGGCGACGGTGAGGACCAGGACCATCAGGAACGGGATCACCAGACCCCGGCCGCGCCTGCGCCTGGTGGGTGTGGAACGGCGCACGGCGGAGGGCGCGCTGGCCGGACGGTGGTGCCGCCCGCCGTTCGGCCCCCGCCTGTCGGGCGGTCCCTGCGCGACGAGGAGGTCGGGCCTGGCGGGCCTGCCGCCGGGCGGGCGCCCCACCCGGCGTACGGGCTCGAAGTCGTCCTCGACCGGCACGGGGGACCGCTCGGGCCCGGCAGGCCGCTCGGGTCCGGGGCCGGGCGCGGATCCGCGATCCGGACCGGCGTCCGGCCTGGCCCGCGCTCCGGGTTCCGCCCTGGGCTCGGGGCCGGGTTCCGGGGCCGGCGCCGGTTCCGGCGTCGCCGCGATGCTCGGCTCGACCCTGATCCGCTCCTCGGGCACGGGTGGCGGCGGGGGCTCCGTCCGTTCGTCCCTCACCGGCTCCCTGGGGGGCGCCGAGGCGACCAGGAGATCGGGCCGCTCCGCCCTTCTCCTGCCCCTGCGCTCGGAGGCCGGCCCGGAGGCGACCAGGAGGTCCGGGCGGTCCACCAGGCGCGGCCGCCCCCGCTCGGGCGTGGCGTGGCGTCCCGGCCCCGCGGGCCTCTCCTCCTCGGGCGGAGGAGAGGCGGCGGCGGGGCCGGCGGGAGGCTCCTCCGGGGGCGGCGGTCCGGCGGGCCTGGAGGGAGGCTGGGGTGCGGGGCCGTAGGGGCGGGTGTACGGGCGGCGGCGCTCGCCGCCCAGTCCCTCGGGACGGGCCTGGGGCGGCTCGCTGTCGTCCGGAGTCGGTGCCGCGAACGGCGGGAGCATCCACGGGGAGGCCATGGGGCGCCCTCGCGCCCCGTCGTCGGAGGGACCCGGCGGGGAGTGCTGGATCGTCGGCGGGGACGTGTGGGACTCCTGGGACCTGCCTTCGTGTACAGCATCGTCGTGAACGCCGTCGTCGTCCGCCGGCCACTCTTGCGAGCGCGGGTCGTGAGGGCCCGAGGCCACGCTCAGCACCTCCTTGCAGGAAGCCCGTTCCAGCCCGGGGTCACCACCCCGGACCGTTCCAGTCGTCTCCGTAACAGCAGGCCGCAACCCCTACGGATGCGGCGAATCGCACGCGACCCTACTACTACCCCGTTCTCCGGAAACGATCACCTCCCACGGCCGGATACCCGGCCCCGCCCGTACACAGTCAAGAGCAACACGTCCGGGCCGCGATGACGAGACCTCTCTAGTCAGATTTATCAACCCAGCGCCGGAATTGTCCGGCTTTATCCTTTAAATTTCAAAAACATCAGCCACTGGAAGATCCCCCTGAATCCCCCGTCGCGGGGCCCGGACGGCCCGCGAGCCCGGGAGCACCTCGGCGCCGGCAGCCCCGCCCCCACCCTCCCGGCGTCGCGGGGCATGACCTCTTCGGCCATAAGCTCTTCGAGAAGAATCCGGCTTCGTCCACCCGTGTGCGGATTAGTTCACAGACTCCCGGAACGACGGCGTGTACACCTGACTTCACAACCCACCACCCCAGGGAGCAGATATGACACGGCTGGGGCCCGTATACACACTGGCGGCAGGAGCGGTGATGGCCGTCGCCCTCGGCGTGGCCAGCGCCACCACCTCACCCGCCACACAGACCGTCAACGCGCAGGACGACGCACCCCCTCCGGTGGCCCAGGCCACCACGGTGGCGTCGCCGACACCGGAGCCGGAGGTCGTCAAGACGGCCAAGCCCACCCCCGTCAAGGCCGACTACGCCGGGCGGGTCACCGGCAACGGCGGGCTGATCGCCATCTCCATCAGGAACGGCAAGGCGGTCGGCTACTTCTGCGACGGCAAGATCGAGGCCTGGATGAAGGGCAAGGCCGCCGACGGCAAGGTCACCCTGTCCGGCCACGGCAAGGCCTCGCTCACCGCCCAGCTCGGCGGCGGCAAGGCCGCGGGGACCCTCGGCTTCGGCGGCAGGAAGTGGAGCTTCAAGGCTCCGACCGTGAAGAAGCCCTCCGGCCTCTACCGGGCGACCGCGCTCGTCCGCGGCGCGAACGTCCGCGCCGGATGGATCTACCTCGACGACGGCACCAGGGTCGGCCTCACCCTCGTGGGCGACAAGGTCGCCGACGTGCCGATCCCCGAGCCGGGCGAGAACGCCGTCGTGAACGGCGTGGAAGTCGATCCGCAGGACGTCGACGAGTTCATCGAGGGGTTCTGATGAGTGACACGCAGATCACACCTGTCCAGCACCGGCAGCCGAACAACCTCGCGCCGCTCCTCGTCCCGCTCGTCGTCGGCGGGCTGGTCGCGGTCGGGCTGGGCGTCTACGGGCGGGTCCACGCGCCCACCGGGTACGCGATCGGCCTGGCCGGGTTCTCCGGGGCGCTGGCCATGAAGGCCTGGCTCACCACCGGCGCGTTCCTGCTGGCACTGGTCCAGCTCTTCTCGGCACTGGTCATGTGGGGCCGGATCAAGCTGGACGTGCCGTGGATCGGGACCCTGCACCGCTGGTCGGGGCGGGTGGCGTTCATCCTGACGATCCCGGTGGCGCTCCACTGCCTGTACGCGCTGGGCACCCAGTTCGACGTGCCGCGCGTGATGATCCACTCGCTGCTCGGCTGCTTCTTCTACGGCGTCTTCACCGCGAAGATGCTGTCGCTTCCCAAGCGGGGCCTGCCCGGCTGGACCCTCCCGGTCCTCGGCGGGCTGACCTTCGTCGCCCTGACCGGCCTCTGGCTGACCTCGTCGTTCTGGTTCTTCACCACCATCGGGGTCAAGCTGTAGGCGGGGTGAAGGCCGTGGTGCGCCGCAGACCTGCGGCCCTGCCCTTCGCCGCGACCACCAGCGCCATCTTCCTGGACGCCTCGTCGATCATCTCGTCGCCGAGCATGACCGCGCCGCGCCTCTCGACCGTCGTGTAGTACTCGTACGCGTCGAGGATCAGCTCGGCGTGGTCATAGTCCTCCTGCGGCGGCGAGAACACCTCGTTCGCGATCTCGATCTGGGAGGGGTGCAGCACCCACTTCCCGTCGAATCCGAGCGCCGCCGCCCGCCCCGCCACGCGGCGGAAGCCGTCCAGGTCCCTGATCGCCAGGTACGGGCCGTCGACGGCCTGCAGGTCGTGCGTCCTGGCGGCCATCAGGATCCGCATCAGGATGTAGTGGTAGGCGTCGCCCTCGGTGTAGCCGGGCGGCTGCTCCCCGACCACCAGGGTCCGCATGTTGATCGAGGCCATGAAATCGGCCGGGCCGAACACGAGCGTCTCCAGGCGCGGGGACGCGCCGCCGATGGCGTCCACGTTGACCAGGCCCCTGGCGTTCTCGATCTGGGCCTCGATGCCGATCCGGCCGACCGGGAGGCCGTTCGCCCTCTCGATCTGGGTGAGCAGCGTGTCGAGCCACATCACCTGGGCCGCGTCCTCCACCTTGGGCAGCATCAGGCAGTCGACGAACTCCCCCGCGCCCTCCACGACCTCGATGACGTCCCGGTAGGTCCACTGGGTGCCGAGGTCGTTGACCCGGACGACCCTCGTCCTGCCCGACCAGTCGCCCTCGCGCAGGGCGGCCACGATGTTCTTGCGCGCGCCCTCCTTGGCGAGCGGCGCGACGGAGTCCTCCAGGTCGAGGAAGACCTCGTCGGCGGGGAGCCCCTGTGCCTTCTCCAGGAATCTGGGGTTGCTGCCGGGCACCGCGAGGCACGATCGTCGGGAACGCATGGGGAACACGCTAACGCCCGTCGGTGGACGGACGACAGGCCGGACGGACGTTATGGCGTCCGCACAAAGACCCCGCCCCGTTCTTGGCGATGATCTCGTAGGACCCTTGCCGGAGATGTCAGAAGAATGGACATCAAGAATCTGCCAAAGGAGACACGCACCATGGCAAACGCTTCTTCGGTGGCCAGGCCCGCCGTACTGTCCGACCTCATCCCGGCCTCCCGCGTCCGCGACGTCGCGCTCGTGGTCGGTGGCGCCGCCCTGACGGGCCTGGCGGCGCAGCTCAGCTTCCCGCTGCCCGGCTCGCCGGTACCGGTCAGCGGCCAGACCTTCGCGGTCGTGCTGGTCGGCGCCGCCCTCGGCATGAACCGCGCGGTGCTGAGCATGGCGCTCTACATGCTGGCCGGGGTCGCGGGCGTGCCGTGGTTCGCCGACGGCGCCTCCGGCTTCGGCGGAGCGTCCTTCGGGTACGTCATCGGCTTCGTCGCCGCGGCGGCCGTCGTCGGCAAGCTCGCCGAGCGCGGCGGCGACCGCACCGTCCCGCGCACGATCGGCACGATGATCCTCGGCAACCTGGTCATCTACGCCTTCGGCCTGCCGGTCCTCGTCGCCGTCGCCCAGGTGGATCTCGCCACCGGCCTCGCCCTGGGCGTGGTGCCCTTCCTGCTGGGCGACGCCCTCAAGATCGTCGTCGCGGCGGGGCTCCTCCCCGCCGCCTGGAGGCTCTCGCGGCGCTGACCTCGCGGCGTGTACGGCCTGTACCGCCATTCGGGGGGCACAGGCCGTACATTCGTCTCATGGGTGTGATCGAGGAGGGCGCGAAGAAGTCGAGCGTCCTGTGGCTGTCGCTGGACCGGCCCCGGCTGGCCTGGCACACCTGGCACGACGGCGCGATCTACCTGGTCACCGGCGGGGGCGAGCAGCCGTTGCCGGGGCTGGCCGAGGCCGGGGAGGTGCGCGTGACGCTGCGCAGCAAGGACAACGGCGGGCACCTGGTGGCCTTCGAGGCCTCCGTGGAGGTGGTGGACCAGGCGAAGGCCTCCGACGCGGTCGCGGCGCTCGCCAAGGAGCGGCTCAACGCCCCCGACGGCACGAGGCTCCTGGAGCGCTGGGCGGCGGCCTCCAAGGTGATACGTCTCGTCCCGCGCGAATCCGCCTGACCGCCGCCGTCCGGGACGGCCCCGTCGGCCGCCGGTCCATCCGGCGACGCCCTTACCGGCTCATCCCGGCACCCCGACTCATCCCTTCTCACCCCACGGGAGCCGGTTCCCCGGCCTCTCGCACGGGTGCGGGCGCCGGCAGCGCGGCCGTGGCCCGCTGGGCCAGGTAGGCGCCGACCAGGACGATCACGCCGCCCGCGACCTGGAAGGGCCCGAGCGCCTCGCCCAGCAGGATCCAGGCGACCACCGCCCCGGCGATGACCTCCAGCGAGGCGACCGTGGAGCCGATGGCGGCCGACAGGCGGCGGATCGCGAGAACGCCGAGGACGTAGGCGGCGGCCGTGGCGACCACGATCAGCCAGACCAGCGCTCCGACGACCGGCAGCGTGTGGCCGCCCTCGGGGGTGGCGGTCCCGCTGAGCGCCTCCCAGGGGATGTTCCACGGCCGGGAGATCGGCAGGAGCGCCACGGCGGCGCCGAGCAGGCCCCAGGCGATCAGGCCGAGCGGGTCGACGTCGTCGCCGAAGCTGTCGCTGAGCAGGAAGTATCCGGCGCAGCCCGTCATCGCGGCGAAGGCGAGCAGCAGTCCCACCGGGTCGAGGGCGAGACCCGACCAGACCTCCACCACGATGCCGAGCCCGACCACGGCGACGACGGCACCGACGAAGGCCGCCCGCGGCAGCCGTACCCGCCGGACGAACCGCACCCAGAGCACCACCACCACCGGCGAGGTGTACTCGATCAGCAGGGTGACGCCGACCGGCAACCGGGTGATCGCCGCGAAGAACAGCGCCTGCACGCCGGCGACCGCGATCATCGCGTACGCCAGGAGGAACGGCAGCCGCGAGCGGGGGATGCGCAGCGCCGAGGGGCGGGCGACCGCGAGGATGCCGACGAGCAGCAGCCCGGCGCCCGCCATGCGGACCCAGACCGCCTCCAGCGGGGCCAGTCCCGCCGCGCCCAGGTATTTGGCCATGGGTCCCGAGAAGGCGAAGCACAGGGAGGACGCGAGCGCGATCAGCAGTCCTGCACGTCTCATGACCCACCGTTTCTGTAATTACCGTTAAGCACGTTTGATGCTGGCATGTCGGGATATCGGACAGCAAGCCGATTCCGGATTGTGAGCCGGGATGCGTGGCAGCGACCGGTCGGCCCGAGATGCGGCCTACGCTTCAGATGTGAGGATCTTCATCGCGCGTCTCGCCGGCACCCCGGTCTTCGACCCCGCCGGGGACCAGATCGGCCGGGTCCGCGACGTGGTGGTGGCCATCGCCGGCAGCGCGCCACCGCACGTGCACGGGCTGGTCGTCGAGGTGCAGCCCCGGCGCAGGGTCTTCCTGCCGATCACCCGGATACGGTCCGCCAAGGCCGGCGCCGTCGTCTTCAGCGGCCAGCTCAACATGCGCAGGTTCGAGCAGCGGGCGACCGAGACCCTGGCCATCGCCGAGCTGCTCGACCTCGGCGTGCAGGTCGACGGCGAGCGGATGACGGTCCTGGATCTGGCCATGGAGGAGACCAGGCGCTCCGAGTGGCTGATCACCAAGGTCGCGGTGGTCGGGAGTCCCCCCGGCATCGGACTGCGCCGGCGCGGCGCGACCAAGATCGTCGACTGGGGCGAGGTCCGCGGCTTCGGCGCCGTCCAGAAGGACCAGGGCGCGGCCAACCTGCTGGTCGCCTTCGAGTCGATGCGCGCCGCCGACCTGGCCGGGGCCCTGCACGAACTGCCCGACAAGCGGCGGGTCGAGGTGGCGGCGGCCCTCGACGACGTACGGCTCGCGGACGTGCTGGAGGAGCTTCCCGAACGGGACCAGATCGGCATCCTGAGCAGGCTCGCCCCCGAGCGGGCCGCGGACGTGCTGGAGGAGATGAACCCCGACGACGCGGCCGACCTGCTCCAGGACCTCCCCGCCGAGCAGGCCGAGGCGCTGATGGCGCTCATGGAGCCCGAGGAGGCCGCGCCGGTCAGGCGGCTGCTGATCTACCCCGAGAACACGGCGGGCGGGATCATGACGAGCGAGCCGGTGGTCCTGCCGCCGAACGCGACGGTCGCCGAGGCGCTGGCCAACATCCGCCAGCGCGAGCTCACCCCGGCGGTGGCCGCGCAGGTCTACGTGGCCCGCCCGCCCGTCGAGACGCCCACCGGCCGCTTCCTCGGCCTTGCCCACTTCCAGCGGCTGCTGCGCGAGCCGCCCTCGACCCTGCTCGGCGGCATCCTGGACACCTCCCTGGACCCGATCAGGCCGGGGTTCAGCCTGAACCAGGTGACCTCCTACCTGGCCAACTACAACCTCGTCGCGGCTCCCGTGGTGAACGAGGCGGGCCGCCTGGTCGGCGCCGTCACCGTGGACGACGTGCTCGACCACCTGCTGCCGGACGACTGGCGTGAGCGGGACGACCGGCCGAGGGAGGGCGAGAATGCCTGACCGCCTGGACCAGCCCAGGCAGCCCGGCCCGCGGTTGCGCCCCCACTACGACCCCGAGGCGTTCGGGCGGCTGTCGGAGCGGATCGCCCGCTTCCTCGGCACCGCCAGGTTCCTGGTCTACATGACGGGTTTCGTCGCCATCTGGGTCCTGTGGAACGTCTTCGCCCCACAGTCGCTGAAGTTCGACCCCTACCCGTTCATCTTCCTGACGCTGATCCTGTCGCTCCAGGCCTCGTACGCGGCGCCGCTGATCCTGCTCGCCCAGAACCGGCAGGACGACCGCGACCGGGTCCAGAACGAGCACGACCGCAGGGCGGCGGAGCGCAACCAGGCCGACCTGGACTACCTCACCCGGGAGATCGCCGCCCTGCGGATGGCGCTCGGCGAGGTGGCGACCCGCGACTACATCCGCTCGGAGCTGCAACGCCTGCAGGAGGACCTCCAGGAGCCCCAGGAGGCCGTGGAGTCGTGAGCCGGGGTTTGTCCCCGCCCGGCCCCCCGCCCGGCGGACGCGCGGGCTGAGCGCCGTACCCGGTGACACGGGACGGGGGGTGAACCGGGCGCCACGCCCGGCTCACCCCCCGCGGGCCTCCCGAGTATCAGAGGCTCCTGGAGATCACTCCTGGATCAGAAGAACCGGTTCTCCGGCTCCGGCAGGTCCAGCTGCCCCGGGCCGCTCCACCTGGTCGTGTCCTTCGGCACGTCGGTGCTCCGCAGGGTGCTGATCGCCAGCGGCAGGAGCACCCTGCTCCCGGCCAGGTCGACGGTGACGTTCGCGCCGGTGGCCGTCTCGTCGCTGTAGGTCGAGTCGGTGCCCGCGATCACGAGGGCCAGCCTGTGCCCCTTCTTGAAGACGTAGTCCTGCGGCAGCGTCTCCCAGCTCACCCTGCCGTAGGTGCCCGCGGGCAGCGGCGAGGGCGTGCTGAGCGAGTCGCGGTTCTGCACGTCGATCCAGCCCCGGGCGACGATCTCCAGCGGGCGGGTGGCCCGGTTGGTGACGACCTGCTTGTAGCAGGCGTCGTCGTCGGTCGTGCTCTCGCCGTGGCAGCTCTCCTCGGTGACCGTGGTGATGCCCTGGCCGCGCCGCCAGTCGATCCGGGTGTCCTCGCCGAAGTCGACGAGGAGTGCGGTCAGGTTCGAGGTGGGCTTGTCGAGCGCGACGCGCAGGTCCACCACGGGCGTGCCGGACAGGCGCAGGTCCAGCGGCAGCGCGCCGGTGGTGAAGGCCACCCTCCCCGGCTTGGCCGTGCCGACGTCGGCGACCATCGCCTCCTCGGACTGGCGGATGTCGGTGAACGTGGCGGTCTGACCGCTCTTCGCCGGTACGAGGCCGAACGAGCCGTCGGCCGCGGGACGGAAGGGGATCTTCAGGGCGAGCGGGGCGGGCCAGTCGTGCTGGGTGGTCCAGCGGTCGAGGCTGCTCTGCACGTCGGCGCGGGGCTCGCGCATGATGCCGTTGCGCACGCCGAGCAGCCAGTGGTCGAACCAGCGGTGCAGCGTGTCGACCCAGATGTCACGGCGCCCCTCGAAGTCGAAGGGGTCCACGTGCTGGTACTGCCCGACCCAGATCTTGCGGGGCACGTTCCGGTCGGCCAGGGCCTTCCACCACGTGGAGAAGTTGTCGGGCATGACGTTGAGGTCGTTGACCGTGTGCACGGCGAAGACGCTGGCACGCACCTTGGAGACGTCGGCCAGCGAGCCCGCGATGTAGTCGCGCTCGGCCCAGAAGCCGTTGTAGTTCCCGGTGTCGTCGCCGTCCTCGGCGTCCAGGCGCGCCCAGGTGGCCGCGCACTTGGCCGTGGGTTCGCTGTCGACGTAGTTGCCCAGCCACGACATGTAGTCGTAGTTGTAGATCACCCCGTTGGAGCGCTGGTACTTGTACCAGGAGCTGATCGCCGAGATCGGGACGATCGTCTCCAGTCCCTGCACCCCGGTCGCCGCCACGGCGTTGGCCAGCGTGCCGTCGTACGACTTGCCGATCATCGCGGCCTTGCCGGTGGTCCAGTCCGCGACCGCGGGCGTGCCGTCGGCGCGGTAGGCGGTGGCGCGGCCGTTCAGCCAGTCGATGACGGCCTTGCCGCCCAGCACGTCGGCCCGCCCTCCGACGTCGGGACAGCCCTCGGACCTGGTGGTCCCGATCATGTCGACGTTGAGGACGGCGTAACCACGCGGCACGAAGTAGTTGTCGTAGTACAGGGGGAATTTCGTGACGTTCCCGGCGGCGTCGTAGACCTTCCTCTCGGCCTCGTTCCCCCGGCCGGAGTTGTCGTAGTACGGGCTCTCGTCGATGATCACCGGCACCTTGAGCCCGGGACCGGACTCCTTCGGCCTGATGATGTCGACCCGGACCCGATCCGGCCTTCCGTCGGCGTCGCTGTCGACGCTCGACTCGACGTAGACGTGCTCGCGGACGGCGTCGGCGTACGAGAAGACCGGCTGGGTCCGTCCCCGCTCGACGGTGAGAGTGGGTTGGGCGGCCGCGTGGGCCGGGGTGACACCCGACGCGACCACGATGAGGGCGGTGAGGGCTGCTCGTAACGTTGGCATCGAGCCTCCGCACTAGTCGTGAATATCCGCAATCTCCACGAGTGTCCGTATAACCGGCAAGATCCTTTATGCGTTCGACATCACTCTGGGTCTGGCATGTGACATGGCGCCCGACGACCTTGTCCGGAGGAGGGTCAGGACGGCCGAGGCGGGTCGCGGCGGGACGGAAGACCGTCATGCCGCCCGGAAGAGCCCGCGGCCGCGTCTCGGGAACGCCTCGGTGACACTCCGCGCCGGAACGGCCCGGCCCGGCGCGACAGGCCGGCATGGACGGCATGGACGGCGCCGGACGGGACCCTGCCACCCGGGCAGGACCGGTGCCGGCACGGGGCCGTGCGACTCAGGACAGGCCGGTACCGGTGCCGGTCCCGCGGCTCAGTACGGGTCGGTGCCGGCCCGGGGGCCGGGGAAGAGCTTGGTCAGCATGGCCGCGCACCGCCGCAGCTCGTCGGCGTCGAGCATGTCCGGGAACTGGGCGCGGACCCCGCGCAGGTAGGTGGGGCCGGCCTCGGCCAGCCGCGCGGCGCCCGCGTCCGTCAGGACCGCGAACAGGCCGCGCGCGTCGCTCGTGCAGGTCTCACGCTCGACCAGGCCGTCGCGCTGGAGGCGGTCGATGAGCCGGGTCAGGCCACTGCGCGAGAGCAGCACCCGGTCGGCCAGGTCGTTCATCCTCAGCCGCCGCTCGGGTGCCTCGGACAGCTGCGACAGCACCTCGTACGAAGCCAGGGCCAGGTCGTGCTCGACCAGCAGGTCGGCCTCCAGGGCCCGGGTGATGCGAACCTGGGCCCGCTGGAGCATGCGCCAGACCACCAGCTCCGCCGAGCCGAGGCTCTCTCTTGACTCGCCCGCCGTGAGGGTCACGGAGTAACCTTAGAACGTTGCACGCGCATCTACACAGCGAATTGTCCGAATTCAGTGATCGTCGCCGGATTCGGAATTCCTTCCGGTGTCCCCGGGTTCATACCATGGACTCACGACGCCGACCGTTCCCCGATGGGATCGGCCTCCTGCCAAGCCATACGGGCGCCACGACGGGCAGGTCCTGCCCGTGAGACGCCTCATCGATAACAGACAAGGAGGGACGGCATCCCCCGTCGCCCCCGGGTGACGTGATTGCCGACACTTCGATGGCACCTACCCCGGAACTGGTGATGGCCGCCCTCGCGACCGTCAACGACCCTGAGATCCGTCGGCCGATCACCGAACTCGACATGGTCAAGAGCGTCGACATCTCCCCCGAGGGAGCCGTACGTGTCGCGATCTTCCTGACCGTGTCCGGCTGTCCCATGAAGGACACCATCACCCGGGACGTCACCGGCGCGGTCTCCAAGATCGACGGAGTGGCCGGTGTCTCCGTCGAGATGGACGTCATGAGCGCCGAGCAGCGCAAGACGCTGCAGACCAAGCTGCGCGGCAACAAGGGGCCCGAGAAGGAGATCCCCTTCGCCCAGCCCGGCTCGCTGACCCGCGTCTTCGCGGTCGCCTCCGGCAAGGGCGGCGTCGGCAAGTCGTCCGTCACCGTCAACCTCGCCGCCGCGATGGCCGCGAGCGGCCTGAAGGTCGGCGTCGTCGACGCCGACATCTACGGCCACAGCGTTCCCCGCATGCTCGGCATCTCCGAGCGCCCGACCAAGGTCGAGGACATGATCATGCCGCCGGTGGCGCATGACATCAAGGTCATCTCGGTCGGCATGTTCAAGCCCGAGGGCAACACCCCGGTCGTGTGGCGAGGCCCGATGCTCGACCGGGCCCTGCACCAGTTCCTGGCCGACGTCTACTGGGGCGACCTGGACGTGCTGCTGATGGACCTGCCCCCGGGGACCGGCGACATCGCGATCTCCGTGGCGCAGCGGATGCCGTCGGCGGAGCTCCTGGTGGTGACCACCCCGCAGCAGGCCGCCGCCGAGGTCGCCGAGCGCGCCGGATCGATCGCCGTCCAGACCCACCAGCAGATCGCCGGTGTCATCGAGAACATGTCGTGGCTGCCCTGCCCGCACTGCGACGAGCGGATCTCGGTCTTCGGCGAGGGCGGCGGCCAGACCGTGGCCGACGCGCTGACCCGCACCCTCGGCTCCCGCGTGCCGCTCCTGGGCCAGGTGCCCATCGACATGCGCCTGCGCGAGGGCGGCGACGAGGGCAAGCCGCTGGTGCTGACCGACCCGGACGCCCCCGCGGCCACCGAGCTGAGCCGCATCGCCGCCTCCCTGAGCAAGAAGTCGGGCAGCATCAAGGGCCTCCAGCTCGGCATCTCGCCCACCCGGCGCGGCTGAGCCCCGGCCGCTGTCGGCCACCGTCCCGCCGGACCGGCCACACGCCCCGGGGAAACGGACCGGCTCCACCCGGACCGGCCCGGCCGGTCCGGACTCTCCCCCGGCACGACGACGGCGGCGCCCCTTACGGGGCGCCGCCGTCGGCCGTATGAGACGCGTGTCAACCGGATGAGACCCGAAGACCGGGCGAGGTCCGGCGATCAGGTCGCGTCGGAGTCGTACGGGGGGATCTCGCCGTAGCCCAGCTCGTCGGCGACGCTCATCGCGTGGTCGGCCGGTTCGGCGGTGGCGGTGGTGGCCGAGGCGCCGTTCCAGTCGTCCTCGAGGTCGGCGGTGAGGTGCTTGCGGACGAAGTTCTTCGGGTTGAGGTCGGCCGGGTCGAAGTCGGCGAACTCGGGCCCGAGGCCCGTCCGCAGGTCGTCTCTCGCGTTGTTGGCCATCCGGCGCAGGTTGCGCAGCGTCTTGCCCGCCTGCGAGGCGGCCTGGGGAAGCTTCTCCGGGCCGAAGACGAGAAGGGCGATCACCACCAGCGCCACGATCTCAGGCCAGCCGAGTCCGAACACGGTGATCTCCTACCGGGAGGATGCCAGAAGCTCCTCTCCGGCCACACGCCGGAGAGGTTCCACACTAACGCCCCCACTCGTGAGCACGCGCCCCGCCCTCACGCTCAGGAGGGTTTGGGAGAGGGCTGCTCGGGGGCGGCGCCGACGGTCACCGTCGCGGTGTTCTCCTGGCCGCCACGCTGGTACTTGATCGAGAGCTTCTCGCCGGGGGCCCTGTTGCGGATCATGGCGATCAGCTCGTTGCCGTCCTGGAGCACGACACCCTCGACCTCCAGGATGACGTCTCCGGGCTTGAGCCCCGCCTGGGCGGCGGGACCGTTCGGCTCGACCGGCTGGGCGCCCTGCCTGGACTCGGTGGCGATGCGCACCCCGACGCCCTGGTACGTCGGGTCGATGGCGACGCCGATCCGCGACTTCTTGGCCTTGCCCGTGGTGATCAGCTCCTGGGCGACCCGCCGGGCGTGGTTCACCGGGATGGCGAAGCCCAGGCCGATGCTGCCGCTCTGGCCGCCGACCGATCTGCCGAGCGTGGCGATCGCCGAGTTGACGCCGATGACCTCGCCGTTGACGTTGACCAGCGGGCCCCCCGAGTTGCCGGGGTTGATCGCGGCGTCGGTCTGCACGGCGCTGAGCCAGGTCGCCTCGGAGCTGTTCTCCTCGCCCGCCTGGACGGGACGGTTGAGCGAGCTGACGATGCCGGAGGTGACGGTGCCGGTCAGCCCCAGCGGGGATCCGATGGCGATGACCGGATCGCCCACGACCACGTTGTCGGAGTTGCCGAGAGTGATCTCGGGGGCGCCGAAGGTCTCCGCGGGCTTGACCACGGCCAGGTCGGACTCGGGATCGGTGCCCACGACGATGGCGGAGGTGGACTTGCGGTTGTTGAACTGGATCTGGATCTGGCCGCTCGGTTCGGCGTTGGCCACCACGTGGTTGTTGGTCACCACGTAGCCACCCTTGATCAGGAAGCCGGAGCCGGTGCTGGAACTCGCTCCGCCCTCGACCGCCAGCGACACCACGCTGGGCAGGACCTTCGAGGCCACACCCGCGACGGATTCTGGGGGCCGGACGTTGGAACCCGTCGGCGCCCCTCCCAGGCTGAAGGAGGGGTCGCGCCCCGAGCCCGCGGGCTTGGTGAGGAGGTAGGTGCCGACGCTGCCCAGCGTGGAGGCGAGCAGCGCGACCATCAGGGCGAGGATCACCAGCGTGGCGGTACGCGGCCCGCGCCGGACGGGCGGGGGCGGCGGGCCGCCGAAGCTCCCGGGAGCCCCCAGGCTCCCCGGAGGCGGCGCCCAGCCCGGTCCCATGCCGAACGCCTGGGCGGGCGGCGGGGGTGGCGCGGCCGGGGAGGCGAAGGCCGCCGTGTCGTGCTTGGGCCTGCCCGAGGGGTCACCCCAGTGCTCCCCGGTGAAGCCGGGGTCCCGGCCGCCCTCGCCGGGCGGCACGTCCCTGTCGTCATACCTGTCGTCGTGGCGGAACAGCTCGGGCTGGTCCTGCCGCCCGCCCCAGCGGGCGCGGTCGGGCGGGGCGCCCAGCTGGCTCCAGCCGTCGTCCCGGGGCTGCTCCGCCTGGAAGGACCCCTCCCCGGCGGGCAGGAACTCCGGGCGGGAGAACTCAGGGCCTGAGGAGTCGGCGCGCCGGGACTCGGGAGTGCCGTGTCCGCCGTCGGTGAAGTCCGACGGCGTACGCCCCTCAGCATCGTGCGCCTCATGGGAAGTACGGGCATCGTCGGTCATCGAATACTCACTACTCCTTGCCTCGCAGGCGGCCGCTCACCGAGTCAACCCGGCAATCTTCCCCCGAGCGGCATACGAGATGTGTAAAGCATGCGTTATCCGAAGGGATTGACCCAGGAGAGCAGGCGGCTCGCGCCTCGGCCGAGCCGCGTCCAGAGATCGGGAACGGGCTCGTGCGGCAACGCCGCGACAGCGGCGTCGACCATGTCGGCCGGCGCGTCGGCAAAGACGGTGTAGACATGACCCCCACTCGCCCAGATCGTCTCCTGCCCAGCTGGGTCTCGAACCCAGATCGTATGCCCCTTGCGCTCCTCCGCATGCCAACCACGGAGGCGTTCCTCATCAAGCATCCCAGACTGGATAAAAACCGACACGACCGACAGGCCGTCCGAGTAGCCCAGGTACAAGTATCCAGGGGGGATGTCGTGCGCGGCGAACAGCTCCAGGCGTCCGGGCAGGGTGCGGGGGAACCGCCGGCCTTCGGCTTCCAGCCGGGGAAGCTCGGCCAGGTCCGGGCCGCCGGCGGCCATCGCGGGCACCGTCCCGCTCGCCACCGGGTCGAGCGTCAGATCGACGAAGGCCCCGGCGCTGACGACCCGGCCCTCCGCGTCCATGAGTTCGCGGCGCAGCACCGGGCCCCCGGACTCGTCGAGCCAGTATCGGGCGGCGGCCGTGCCGTCGGCCCGCAGGACGTCCACGAGGCGGGCGGGGCGCCCGCAGGCGAAGCCCTCTCCCACCGTCACGACCCGGTAGTTGCGGGCCAGGACCTCGAGCATCGCCTCGGACGGGCTGGACATGCCCCCGGCCGGGGTGCCGGGATCGGCCTTCCGCACGGAGCCGGAGGGCTCGGCGCGGACCGTCATTCCCTTTCCGGGGACGTTTCGCACCTCCAGCACCGAGGCGGCGGCGCCGGAGGAGCCGTCGGCGCCCCAGGCGGTGACGTACTGGGTGCCGGAGTATCCACGGGACCGGCCCGCGACCGCCGCCTCACGGAGCAGGTGCAGGCCGGTGTCCTCGCTCTCGACGTCGTCCGGCGGCACGGCGTGCGGGGACCGGACGGCGTACGCCGGACCGCCCGCCACCAGCCCCAGCAGCAACAGGGCGGCCAGGATGACCGTGGCGGGCAGCCGGATCACGGAGAGGGGGAGAGAATCGGCGTCGCCGATCCGCCATAGGGCGCGGTGTTCCTGTGCTGGTTGGCGAACATGTCGACCGGTGGCACGACGCGGGGGTTGGGGTCGGTCCCGCCTACCACGAACAGCGTCCCGATCGCCACGGCCGCCGAGGCGACGCCCACCGCGACGTATCCCGCCCTCCGGGCACGGCGAGGGCCCCCGGAACGGCCCCGGGGCCGGTTGTCGGGGGGAGCGACGCTGTGCATGCTCGGAATGGGCGCGCCGCCGAAGGTGCGTGAGGCCGGAAAGGGGCGCTCACGCGGGGGCAGCGGGCCGCCGGGCTCCGCCATCCGCAGCAGGGACATCGTCAGGTCCGTCGGCATCGAGGGACCGTCGAGGGACCGCAACCGGCTCTTCAGCGCCCGCATGGCGTCGACCTCGGCCCTGCAGGGGGCGCAGAAGGTCAGATGCGACAGGGCACGGTCGCGCTCGTGGTGATTCAGCTCACCGTCGACCAGTGCGGAAACGCGTTCTCCGAGGTGACTCATGCGCACTCCTTGCCAAGCGGCTCGTCGTGACATTCGTCATGACTGTGGTTTCTCATGCGAATTCCTCCCCGTGGGTAACGCTCGGGGGGAATTGGTCGTTCCGCGGCGCGCGATGCTCAAGCGCCTCACGCAGCTGCGCCCTCCCACGGTGGATCCGGCTGCGTACCGTGCCGAGCTTCACGCCCAGCGTCGCCGCGATCTCCTCGTAGGACAGCCCCTCGATGTCACACAGAACGACGGCCGCGCGGAACTCGGGCGCGAGCGCGTCGAGTGCCGCCTGGATGTCGGGCTCCAGATGGGTGTCGTCGTACACCTGTGCGGGAGAAGGCTCGCGCCCGCGCAGCCGCTCGGCGGCGTCGTCGGCGAGCCCCTCGAACCTGATGCGCTGCTTGCGCCGCGCCATGTCGAGGAACAGGTTGGTGGTGATGCGGTGCAGCCAGCCCTCGAAAGTGCCTGGCGTGTAGTTCGACAACGACCTGAAGACCCGGACGAAGACCTCCTGTGTGAGATCTTCCGCATCGTGCACGTTGCCGGTCAGCCGATAGGCCAGCCGGTAGACGCGCGCCGAGTGCGTCCGGACCACCTCCTCCCATGTAGGAGGCGTCCAATCAGACACGGGAGCTTCGGCCTGGTGGTCGGACTCCTCCACCAGCACTCCTCTCTCCGGGACCACCGCTATCGCCATAGTGCCTGGTTTCGTCCCTTCGTGCGCACTGACTACCTTCAGGACCGGCAAAGGCCGCTTAAACCGTGCAACGCACCGGGGGTGACATGAGTTCCCGATCGGGCCTGCCTCCCTTAGGCTGCGACCCAGTGCCTATATGACTGTGTACGGAGAAAGCGGGAGGAGAGGCCGATGGCAGAGACGCCGACAAGTCCGTTGGAGGCCACTCTGGCCTATGCCGACGAGTTCCACAGGGAGGACGACATCCTGCGGGCCGCGCGCATGCGCGGCGCGGAAGTGGGAGCGCCCCCGATCCTGCCCGGTGGCGGCGCCGCTCTCTGCTTCCTCGCCACCGCCATCAACGCCCGCGCCGTCGTGGAGATCGGCACCGGCTGCGGAGTCTCGGGGCTGTGGCTGCTCCGCGGCATGCGCCAGGACGGCACGCTCACCAGCGTGGACGTGGAGCCGGAGCACCAGCGGCTGGCCAGGCAGAGCTTCGCCCAGGCCGGATTCTCCGGCGGCCGGATCCGCCTGATCACCGGCCGCGCCCTCGACGTGCTCCCCCGCCTCTCCGACGGCGGCTACGACCTCGTCTTCTGCGACGGCGCCATGCACGAGTACGCCGACTATCTGGCCGAGTCCGTACGGCTGCTGCGGGTCGGCGGCATCGTCGTCTTCGACAACGCCCTCTGGGGCAACCGGGTGGCCGACCCCGTGCAGCGAGACCCCGACACGGTCTCCATCAGGGAGCTGGGCAAGCTGGTCCGCTCCGACGAGCGGCTCCGCCCGCTGATGATGCCCCTGGGGGACGGCATCCTGGCGGCCGTCAAGCTCGCCGACTGACACCGCCCCGTCAGCGTCCCCGGTCGTCCCCGGTCGTCCCCGGTCGTCCCCGGTCGTCCCCGGTCAGCGCTTCTGGAACCCCGACAGCCATTCGAGCAGCAGGCGCACGCCGAACCCGGTGGCCCCCTTGCTGAAGACGCCCTCGTCCGCGCCGCTGCGGCCGACACCCGCGATGTCCAGGTGCGCCCACGGCCGCCCACCGGTGAACTCGCGCAGGAACAGCGCCGCGGTGATGGAACCGGCGCCGTAGGTCGAGCCCGCCTCGATGTTGGTCATGTCGGCCACGGACGAGTCGAGCGCGGGAACGTAGTCCTCGATCAGGGGCATCCGCCAGAGCCGCTCCCCGCTGGTCGTCCCCGCCCCGGCCAGCGCGCCGGCCAGCTCGTCGTCGGAGGCGAAGACCGCGCCGAGGTCCTTGCCCAGGGCGATGCCGATCGCCCCGGTCAGCGTGGCGATGTCGACCATGACGTCCGGGTCCAGCTCCGCGTCGGCGTAGGCCAGCGCGTCGGCCAGGACCAGGCGCCCCTCGGCGTCGGTGTTGAGCACCTCCACGGTCCGGCCGCCGTACTGCGTGATCACGTCGGAGGGGCGCTGGGCCGTGCCGGAGAAGGCGTTCTCGGCGGCGGCGACGAGGCCGGTGACCCGCACCCGCACGCCGAGCGCGGCCAGCGCGCCCAGGACCGCGATGACGACGGCCCCGCCGGCCATGTCGGTCTTCATGAACACCATGTTGCTCGTCGGCTTGAGCGAGATGCCGCCGGTGTCGTACGTGATGCCCTTGCCGACCAGGACCACGTGGCCGGTCGCGTCCTCGGGCTCGTAGGAGAGCTGGATCAGCCGGGGCGGGTTCACCGACCCCTGCCCGACGGCGAGGATGCCGCCGAACCCGCCGGAGCGCAGTTCCCGCTCGTCCCACACCCGCACCGCGACACCCTGCTCGGCGGCGCGTTCGGCGAGCCAGGCGGGGGACTTCACCGAGGAGGGGGTGTTGGCCAGGTCCCTGGCGAGCGCCACGGCCCCGGCGATCACCTCGGCCTCGGCGACCTCCGCCTCGACCCCATCGCCGACGAACTCGAGCGTCACCGGGGCGGACTTCGCCTCGCCGATCCTGAAGGTGTACGTGGCCAGCAGCGCGCCCTCCACGAACGCGGCCACCGGCCCGCTCGGGAGCACGATCCTGATGGCGTCCCTGCCCTTGCCGCGCCGCGCCACCGCCGCGCCCGCCTTGCGCAGGGCGGTCGCCGAGCCGTCGCCGACCCCGTAGAGGAGCACCCGGCCGACGGCGTCGCCGTTCGCGACGGGAACCTCGACGATCTCACCCGCCTCGCCCTTGGCCTTGTGGTGGGCGAGCAGTGCCGCCGCGGGCACCGGCAGCTCGATCTCGGGCGCGAGGTCCTCGGCGAAGGGGACGGCCAGCAGCTCGGCGTCACCGGGGAGCCCGGAAAGCACGGTCCCGGCTTCCTCCCCGGTGGCGGGCTCCGCGCCCACGGGGGACACGGCGGAGAGCCCCTGCGCGTAGGGAACGCGAGGCAGGAGCAGATAGGGGGAGATGGGCATAGGGGTAACTCCAGTCATCAGGCCCGGCGTGGTGGAGAACGCCGGGGAGCACACCGCGGCCCTGGCGCGAGCCGCCGTGAGGCGGTCCGGCGGCCAGGGCCGTGTTCGTCGTCGGTCGCGCGGGCCATCGCAGGTGTCATGCTCCCCGAGCAAGCTCAAATAGGGCCCGGCTCCACCACTTCTGTCTTAGATCGGGATCAACCGACTATTTTCTTCAATTCCTCAGCGAGGGCACTTGCCTCGTCCGCCGAAAGCTCGACGACAAGGCGGCCGCCACCCTCCAGAGGAACCCGCATGACGATCCCCCTGCCTTCCTTGACGACCTCCAGCGGACCATCACCGGTCCTCGGCTTCATAGCCGCCATGCGTGTATCCCTTCCTGCTTCGGGCTCCGGATCTCCGACTGACCCGAGGGTGGCCGACGCATTCACGTCTTCTGTGATGTCCTATTATCCCGCCTCCGCACGGAGAATGGGAACGATCAGTCTCAGCGTCGGCTCATCCGGCGATCAAGACCGTTGTCCGGGGCCCCTCAGACGACCAAACTTGTCCTCGTGAACGCCCGCGCCGCTCTCTTCGATCTGTACGGGGACCACCTCAGGTCCCGAGGCGGTCGCGCGTCCGTGGCCGCCCTCGTCCGGCTGCTCGCCCCGCTGGACATCGCGGCTCCCGCCGTGCGCACCGCCGTCTCGCGGATGGTGCGGCAGGGCTGGCTCGCGCCCGCCCGGTTGCCCGGAGGCCCCGGTTACGAGGTCACCCCCAAGTGCGTGCACCGCCTCGACGAGGCCGCGCTGAGAATTTACCGAGTCGGGACGATCACGTGGAACGGCCGGTGGCACATCCTCGTGGTGGAACCCGTACGCGAGCGGTCCAGGCGGGAGCGCCTGCGCTCGGATCTGGCCTTCATCGGGTACGCGCCGATGTCGGAGACGACCTGGATCGGGCCGCGGCCCTCCCCCGAACTGGACGCGATCCTCGAGGGCGAGGACCTGTCCGTGGACCGGTTCGACGCGGTGCTCGACGGTGACCCCGCGGCGCTGGTCGCCAGGACCTGGGACCTGGACGGCATCGGGGCCGCCTACGAGGAGTGGATGGCCCAGGCGATGGAGCTGGTCGGCCGGCTGCCCGGCAACGCGAGCGGCGACCAGGTGTTCGCCACCCGGAGCAGGCTGCTGCACGGGTGGCGCAACTTCCTGTTCCGCGACCCCGGGCTTCCCGCCGAGCTCCTGCCCCGGGGCTGGCCTGGGGAGAAGGCCAGGATCTACTTCGAGCACGAGGCCGGACGGCTGCTCCCGGCCGCCGCCGCCTTCGTCGACCGCCACCTCGGCGAGGTGTAGCGGACATCGTGCCGCAACCGTGACGGACAACCGTGACGGAGACCGTGGCGGGCCCCTGGCGGACGTCCGCGGACGGAAGCGAGGCCTGAATCCGCCGGCGGAGCCGTACGAACGAGCCGCACAGACGACCCCGTACCGACAACCCCGTACAGGCAGGGCCCCGGTGAGCCCTCGGGCGAAGCCGGGACCGTTCGGAAGGAGCATCCGTTGAACGACGTTCTCTACTCCGTCGACGACGCCGTCGCCACCATCGTCCTCAACCGGCCGGAGGCGATGAACGCGCTGACGGTCCGGGCGAAGACCGCCCTGCTGGAGGCGCTGACCTCGGCGGCGCGGGCGTCCTCGGTGCGGGCGGTGGTGCTGACCGGGTCGGGACGGGCGTTCTGCGCCGGCCAGGACCTGACGGAACACGCCGCGAACCTGGAGGCGGGGCGGGGACTGGACGGGACCGTACGCACGCACTACAACCCGATCGTCCGGACGATCACCGAGATGGACAAGCCGGTCGTCGCGGCGGTGAACGGCGTCGCCGCGGGCGCGGGCGCCTCGCTGGCCTTCGCGTGCGACCTGCGGATCGCCTCGGAGAGGGCCAGATTCGCGACGGCCTTCTCGGGGATCGGCCTGGCCCCCGACTCGGGCGCCTCCTGGACCCTCCAGCGCCTGGCCGGCCCGGCGCGCGCGGCCGAACTCCTGCTGCTCGGCGAGCCCTTCGGCGCGGACCGCGCGCTCGAACTCGGGGTCGTCTCGCGGGTCGTCCCGCCCGGCGAGCTGGACACCGCGGCCCGCGCTCTGGCCGTACGGCTGGCGCAGGGTCCCACGAGCGCCTACGCGGCGACCAAACGCGCCCTGCGGTTCGCCGCGACCAGCTCCCTGGCCGAGGCCCTGGAGCTGGAGGCCGACCTCCAGGACGCCTGCGCCAAGACCGGCGACCACCTGAACGCGACCCGCGCCTTCCTCGCCAAGGAGAGCCCCGTCTTCGAGGGGCACTGACCTCCGAAGCCCCGGACGTCAGGGGCGCCGGCTCCGGGGGCGCGGACCGTGAAGGGCGCCGGCTCCGGGGGCGCGGACTTCTGGAATCGCCGGGTTCGAGGGCCGTCGGCGGCTTCCGCGGGCCGTTCCCGGCGCGGGGGCGTCAGGCCCGGCGTGTCCAGCAGTCGGCCAGGTGATCGTTGACCAGGCCGATGGCCTGCATCAGCGCGTAGGCGGTGGTCGGGCCGACGAAACGGAAGCCGCGCGCCTTGAGGTCCTTGGACAGGGCCTTGGAGCCGGCGGTCTGGGCGGGCACGTCCGCCAGGGTCTTCGGGACGGGCGCGCCGGGGTCCGCGTGCTTCCAGACGAGGTCGGACAGGCCGCCGCCGAGCGCGGCCCGCGCGTTGGCGATCGTCGCCTCGATCTTGGCCCGGTTTCTGACGATGCCCGCGTCGCCGAGCAGGCGGGCGACGTCCTCGTCGCCGAATCCGGCCACGGCCGGGATGGAGAACCCCTCGAAGGCCCTGCGGAAGTTCTCCCGCTTGCGCAGGATGGTGATCCACGACAGGCCGGACTGGAACGACTCCAGCGCGATCCGCTCGAACACCCGGTCGTCGCCGGTGACCGGACGGCCCCACTCCTCGTCGTGGTAGGCGACGTAGTCGGGGGCGGAGGTCGCCCAGCCACAGCGCACGAGCTCCACCGGCTCCACCGGCTCCACGGCCTCGACGTGGCCCGCGGCCCGCGAGGTCTCGGTCACCGCGGGTCCTCCGTCTCCTGCCGCTCCCCCGTACGAAGGCCGACGGAACCGGGAGACGACTCCTTCGAGTCCGAGGTCCCGGAATCCGAAGTCCCGGAAGTCCCGGAAGAGGGCGATGACGGCGAATCCGGCACCGAGGACGTCTCGGACGGTTCGGCCGGCCTGGCGAACCGCGACCTGCCGGACGGCCCGGCGGCCTCGGTCGTCCCGGGGGCCTCAGCGATCTCAGGGGTCTCGGAAAGCTTCTCCGGCTCGGACGGTTCCTCCGGCTCGGAGGGCCTGGCGAACCGCGACACACCGGACGACGTGCCTCCTTCGGCCGCCCCGGGGGCCTCAGGGTCCTTGGGAGCCTTCTCCGGCCCGGAGGGCTCACCGGACCCCTCGGGCTCGCGCCCGGCCGGCGACCCGTTGGACAGCTCCTCGGCCGCCCCGAAGCCGTCCCCTGCGGAAAGCTCGTACGGCGCCTCGAGCCCGCGCTGAGGGGGCTGGGAGCCGGGGTTGAGCTCGTGGCGGGCCTGGAGCCTGCCGGCGAGCAGTTCCGACACCCGCTGCTCCAGCACGGCGATCCTGGTGTCACGCTCGCTCAGGGCCCCGGCGACCCGGTTCAGGGTCTCGTCCACGCTCTGCGTGTTGTATCCGACGAGGCTCACCGGAAGCTGGAGGGCCATGAAGTCGACCGCGCCGAGCTGACCCGCCTGGGGCAGGTTCAGCGGGGGCACGTCGGGCGCGAACTCACTCAGCTCGCCTCCCCGGCCCATGGCGACCACCGTGACACCGGCGATGACGGCTACGGCAGCGAAAGCTAATACGACCAGCACATACGAATCGTGCCACATCTCCACTGGCCTAGGATCGGATCATGACGTTCCTCGTGCTCGGGCCCGGTGACCGGGACGAACCCGGCTGGGTCGAGGCCCGCTCGATCGGGGAGGTCGAGGAGCTCGTCCGTGCCGGGCACACCGTGGTCGTCACCCCCGCCCGGCTGGCCGCCGCCGAACCCGCCCCGTCCGCCGGGAACGTCGAGCACAGCGGCAACAGCGGGGACGCCGGAACCGCCGTCGCGGGAGAGCGGGACGCCGAGGCCGCGGAACTCACCGCGGCCTCGATCTGCGCCTGGGCCGGCGCCCGGGTCTTCCGTACGGAACGCGTCGACCAGGTGCGGCTCGCGGTCGAGATGACCGACTCCCTCGCCGGACGGCGTCCGCCCGCGCTAACCCGCCGTGGCCTCGCCTAGCTCCTCCGGGCTCGGCTCCAGGTGCCTGGTCGACTTCTCCAGCAGCCGGAACGCCTCGTCGACCGTGGTGGTCCAGGAGATGGCGTCGAAGACGTTCGGGCGGGTGAAGCCCGCCTCGTCCATGCCCTTGACCAGCTCCCGCAGCGGCGCGTAGATCCCCCAGGGATCGAGGACCACCAGCGGCTTGTCGTGCAGGCCGAGCGTGCGGGACGTCCAGATCTCGAACAGCTCCTCCAGCGTCCCGATGCCCCCGGGCAGCACCAGGAAGGCGTCGGAGCGGGCGTCCATCACCCCTTTGCGCTCGCGCATGTCGGTGGTGACCACCAGCTCGTCGGCGTCCTCGTCCGCGAGCTCGACGTCCACCAGCGCCTGGGGGATCACCCCGACGGTGCGGGCGCCGCCCGCGCGGGCCGCGCGGGCCACGGCGCCCATGCAGGAGACCCTGGCCCCGCCGCTCACCAGGGCGTGCCCCCTGCCGGCGAGCTCGGAGCCGACCTGCTCCGCGAGTTCCAGATACTTCTTGTCGATCTTCTGACTCGATGCGAGGAATACACAAATGAACACGTGCCGACCTTATTCGGCGTCGCCGACCGTGGTCATGGCCGCCTTCCGCTCGTCCTCCAGCCGCCCGCCCCTGTTGTTGTCGGCCTCGACGATGATCCGGACCGCCTCGTCCACGTCGTCGGTGACGTGAATGAGATCGACATCCGCCGGAGAGATCTTTCCCGTCCCCATGAGGGTGTTCTTGATCCAGTCGAGCAGGCCGCCCCAGAACTCCGTTCCCATGAGCACCACCGGGAAGGAGGTGACCTTCTGGGTCTGGACCAGGGTGAGCGCCTCGAAAAGCTCGTCCATGGTGCCGAAACCGCCGGGCAGCGTGACGAATCCGCAGGAGTACTTCACGAACATGGTCTTTCGGACGAAGAAGTAGCGGAACTCGATGCCGAGGTCGACGTACTCGTTCATGCTCTGCTCGAAGGGCAGCTCGATGCCCAGGCCCACCGAGACGCCTTCCGCCTCCACGGCCCCCTTGTTGGCGGCCTCCATGCAGCCGGGGCCGCCACCGGTGATCACGGCGTAGCCCGCCTCGGACAGCTTCCGGCCGAGCTGGACCCCCATCTCGTACTCGGGGCTGTCCACGGGGGTGCGCGCGGACCCGAAGACGGTCACCGCCTGGGGCAGCTCGGCGAGCTGGCCGAAGCCCTCGACGAACTCGGCCTGGATGCGCAGCACCCGCCACGGATCCATGTGCAGCCAGTCGGCCGGCCCCCTCCGATCGAGGAGTCGCTGGTCGTGGGTGGAGTCGGAGACGAGATCGCCGCGAACCACCGCGGCTCCCTGACGACGTTCCGGACGTGTTTTCTTCATGCGGGTCACCGTAGCGCCGTCCCAGAAAAATCTTGAAAAATCTCCATGAAAACATGGAACCGGACTTTGAACAGGGTGCGTCTAACTGCACGAGGGTGCTGCTCGGGACTGAAAGTGGCTTTCCCCGCCAAATGGCCGGCGAGGAAAGCCACTTTCATTTGTACCGGCCCCTCCCGGGTCCCGCACACCGGGGATCTCGCGAACGGCGCACCGGCCCCGAGGGCCCCGGCCTCCCTCAGGACAGCCAGCCGAGCATTCCGCGCTCGCAGTCGGCGATCTTCCTCAACGAGACGAACTCGTCCTTCTGGTGCGCCAGATTCGGATCTCCGGGACCGTAGTTGACCGCGGGCACGCCCAGGCCGGAGAAGAGCGAGACGTCGGTCCAGCCGAGCTTGGCGCGCGGCGTGCCGCCGACGGCCTCGACGAAGGCCGCCGCCACCGGATGGGTCAGGCCGGGCCGCGCCGCGGCGGCGGCGTCGGTGAAGCGGACCTCGTACCCCTCGAACACCTCGCTCACGTGGGCGCGTGCCTCGTCCAGCGACAGGTCGGGGGCGAAGCGGTAGTTCACGGTCACCACGCACTCGTCGGGGATCACGTTGCCCGCGACGCCGCCGCCGATGCCCACCGCGTTCAGGCCCTCGTGGTACTCCAGCCCGTCCACGACGGGAAGCCTGGCCCGGTAGGCGTTCAGGATCGCGAGCACCGGCTGGGCCGCGTGGATGGCGTTGACCCCGAGCCAGGACCTGGCGCTGTGCGACCGCTTGCCCCGGGTGACGATCTGGGCCCTGAGCGTGCCCTGGCAACCGCCCTCGATCACGCCGTCGGTGGGCTCCATGAGCACCGCGAAGTCACCCGCGAGCCAGTCCGGGTGCCTGCGGCTGAGCCGGAGCAGACCGTTGCGCTCGGCCTCGATCTCCTCGCAGTCGTAGAAGACGTAGGTCACGTCCCTGCTGGGCTCGGGAAGGCCTGCCGCCAGTTTCAGGGCGACCGCGACGCCGGCCTTCATGTCCGAGGTGCCGCAGCCGTACAACCGGTCGCCCTCGACCCGGCTGGGCAGGTTGCCGACGACGGGGACGGTGTCGAGGTGTCCGGCGATCACCACCCGCTCGCCGCGGCCCAGGTGGGTGCGGGCCACGATCGACTCCCCGTCGCGCTCGACGGTCAGGTGCCGGAGCGGCCGCAGCGCCTCCTCCACGGCGTCGGCCAGGGCCTTCTCGCCGCCGCTGACCGACTCGACGTCCACGATCCCGGCGGTGAGCTCCCCGACATCCTGTGTGAGGTCCAGACGCGTACTCATGCCCGCGACCCTAGTACTCGTACGGGAATGTGCTCGTACGGGATCCGGCCGAGTCGGGCTCCGCGAGAAGCCTTCCGCGCCCCGGCGGGATCCGGCCCGCCCCGGCCCCGCTCGCGCGGGAGGCGGTCACCCGTGCAGGAGGCGGTCGAGTTCGGCCCTGCCGGGCCGGTGGCCCTCCTCCAGACGTTCGAGCACCAGGACGCAGCGCAGGCCGAAGCCGCCGCCGGGAAACTCGCGCCACCGGGTGCCTCCGGTCGCCACGCACCAGTCGGGGACGCGCCCGCGGCCCAGTTCCTCACCCGTCCGCACGTCGACGACCGGGGTCGAGCCCGACAGGACCGTCCCGGCGCCGACCACGGCGCCCCGGCCCACGCGGGCCCCGTCGACGATCACGGCCCCGCCGCCGATCAGCGCGCCGTCCTCGACGACCACGGGCACCGTCCCCGGCGGCTCCCCGGTGGCGCGGGGGTCCTCCGCGCCGTCCTGGCCACCGGTCTCACCGACACCGGCTCCCCCGGACAGGCGGACGTTCCTGCCGATCTGGGCGCCCGCGCCGATCGAGACCCACGTGCCGACCGTGCTGCCCTCGTCCACGTGGGCGCCGATGTCGACGAACGAGGGCATCAGCACGACGCCCGGCGCCAGGTAGGAGCCCCAGCGGGCGATCGCCCCCGGCACGACGCGCACCCCCTCGACGGAGGTCTTCAGCGGGACGCGGTCGTGGTGGTGGAAGTCGCCCACCTGGGACCTGGCCATGCCGAGCACCCGGAACGCGAGCATGACGGCCCGCCGGGCGCGCTCGTCCACGACCACCTCGCCGGTGCGGGAGACCTCGGCCACCCTGGCCTTGCCGCTGTCGAGCATGTCCACCGCGCTCACCACGACGGCACGGGCCTCGGCGTCGGCGGGACTCAGCTCGGCCCTGCGCCACCACAGCTCGTCGACGGCCGCGGGCAACGGGCTGGCATCGCTCTGGGTCATGGCCCGGAGCCTATGTTCGCGGGGTTCTATCAGACCGCGCAATCGCTGGGGGCCTGTAGGTTCTTGACCGTGCGACGGCGCTTCTCAAAAGGGGTCATCGCGATCATCGTGATCGTGACCGTGCTCGCGGTGGCCATCACCGTGGGTCTCTTCACCTTGCTCAGGCGGGTGACACCGCTCGTCGACCTCGGCGAGGGATGCAAGATCACGACACCGGAGGGCTCGCTGGAGCTGGATCTCGAACAGGCCAAGGTGGCGGCGGTCATCGCGGCCGTGGCGGCCCGCAGGAAACTGCCCGAGCGGGCCGTGGTGATCGCCTACGCCACCGCCATGCAGGAGTCCAAGCTGGAGAACCTGACGGGCGGCGACCGCGACTCGGTCGGCGTGTTCCAGCAGCGCCCCTCCCAGGGCTGGGGCAGGCCCGAGCAGCTCGTCGATCCCGTCTACGCCTCGGGGAAGTTCTTCGCCGCGCTGGTGAAGGTGAAGGGTTACCGGAGGATGCCGCTACACGAGGCGGCCCAGGAGGTGCAGCGCTCGGCCGACGGGTCGGCGTACGCCCAGCACGAGGACGACGGGAAGATCCTCGCCGCGGGGTTCACCGGGCGCGTGCCCAAGGCCGTGCACTGCTGGTTCCCCGCCCCGGCGGGCAAGACCCCTCTCCCCGACGAGCGGGGGGCCGAGCGCGGGCTCGCCAGGGCCCTGGGACCGGGGGACGCCTTCGAGGCCCCCTCGCGCAGGCGCGGCTGGCTGGTGGCCGCCTGGTCGATCGCGCACGCCAAGACGTTCGGGCTGTCCAGGATCCGCTACGACGGCCAGTCGTGGGTCTCCGCGAAGGGCCACGACGGCTGGAAGGCCGAGCCGGGATCCTCCGCCAGGAAGGTCCGGCTCTCCTAGCCGCCCTGCCCGCCCTGCTTCTTCTCGATCCTGATCGTGCCGGGGGCGAGGGGCTGGGCGTGGGAGGAGCTCCAGCGCTTGCCCTGGAGGCGTTCGAAGCTGAGCAGACGGCCGTCGGCGGCCCGGTAGTCGGCGAAGTCGAGCAGGCCCCGCTCGGGCATCGAGGTGACGCCCTCCCCGCGGAAGGCCGCGGTGCCCCGGTCGACGGGGAAGAAGTCGACCCCCTCGACACTCAGCGTGGCCTTGGCGGGGATCATGCCCTCGGTGGGCACCGGCGTCCACAGCAGCACCTCCAGGTGCGGCGGTTCACCGCCCAGGCCGTCGCGCATCTGGATCGACAGCCACTGGTAGCGCCGGGTGCCGTCGTCGAGGAGGTACTCGGTCCACTGGCTGCCCTGCCATGACAGGTACAGGGCGCCGAGGACGCGGCTGCGCACCCCCTGACAGTCGATCGTGTCACCGACCTTGATCGTGCGAGGGTCGGGGTAGTCGATGCCGACACGGCCCATGGACGGTTGGGCCTGCGGCTGCGCGGCCTCAACCGAGAGGAGGGGGGTCTCGCCGGAACGCTCGGAATCGCCGGCCTTCCTGTCCTGGCGCGTCGTCGCGAAGAACGCGCCGAGCAGCAGGACGAGCGTGGCCACACTCAATCCGAGTATCACGGCGACCTCGGTGGTCATGCCGCGCGATCCTACTGGAGGCGGCGCACCGCCGCACTGATGCGTTCGTCACCGGCCGTCACGGCGATCCTGATGTGCCGGTCGCCCGCGGTGCCGTAGAAGTCGCCGGGCGCGACGAGGATTCCCCTGCCGGCCAGCGCGCGGACCTGGTCCCAGCAGCCCGCCCCGTTGGACGCCCACAGGTACAGGCCCGCGGTGGAGTGCTCGATCTTCCAGCCGGCCGCCTCCAGGGCGGGACGCAGCGCCGCGCGGCGGGCGGCGTAGCGGGCCCGCTGCTCCTCGGCGTGCTCGTCGTCGTCCAGCGCCACGGCCATCGCCGCCTGGACCGGCGCGGGCATGATCATCCCCGCGTGCTTGCGTATCTCCAGCAGCCGCTTGACCAGCGCGGGGTCGCCCGCGACGAACCCGGCCCGGTAACCGGCCAGGTTGGAGCGCTTGGACAGCGAGTGCACCGCGAGCAGGCCCTCGTGCGAGCCGCCGCAGACGTCCGGGTGCAGGATCGAGACCGGCCGCTCCTCCCAGCCCAGCTCGATGTAGCACTCGTCGGAGGCCACGACCGCGCCGTGCTCGCGCGCCCACGAGACGACCTTGCGCAGGTGCTCGGCGGGCAGGACCCTGCCGGTCGGGTTGGACGGGGAGTTCACCCAGACCAGCGGCACCCGCTCGGGCCCGAGCGTGAGCAGCCCGTCGGTGGCGTACGGCTCGGCGCCCGCGAGGCGCGCCCCCACGTCGTAGGTGGGGTAGGCCAGCTCGGGGAGGACCACCCGCTGCCCCGGACCGGCGCCGAGCAGCGTCGGCAGCCAGGCCACGAACTCCTTGGAACCGATCAGCGGCAGCACGTTCGCCTGGTCGAGGATCACGCCGTGCCTGCGTCGCAGCCATCCGGCGGCGGCCGAGCGAAGGCGCTCGGTGCCGTACGTCAGCGGGTATCCGGGGCTGTCCGAGGCGTCCGCGAGGGCCTGCCGCACGACGGCGGGCACCGGGTCGACGGGAGTGCCCACCGACAGGTCGACGATCCCGTCGGCGTGCGACGCCGCGAGCTCCTTCAGCGGCGTGAGCCGGTCCCACGGGAAGTCCGGCAGACCGTTCATCGGAACCTCGCCGGGACGCTCGTGGCCTCTGACGGGTCGGGAATGGCGTTCATGGTGATCAGCCGTCGTCCTTCGCTGGGGCGGGTCTGCCGAAGGCGGGACCGGAGGCGGGCGGCCGTCATGGCCGCCCCCCTCCGGCACCGCTTCTAGTGGCTCTCGGCCTGCGGAGGCAGGGCCGCGACGACCGGGTGGTCCTTCTCGATCTTGCCGACCTTGGAGGCGCCGCCGGGCGACCCCAGGTCCTCGAAGAAGTCCACGTTCGCCTTGTAGAAGTCCTTCCACTGCTCGGGCAGGTCGTCCTCGTAGAAGATGGCCTCCACCGGACAGACGGGTTCGCACGCGCCGCAGTCAACGCATTCGTCGGGGTGGATGTAGAGCATCCGCTCACCCTCGTAGATGCAATCGACGGGGCACTCCTCGATGCACGCCTTGTCCAGGACGTCCACGCAAGGCTGCGCGATGACGTAGGTCACCTCGGGCTCCTTCTTCTTTACGCACCTAGGCACGACTTCGACCGCGAGTTGCTACGCCCTAGTATTGCCGTGCCTGCCATGTGTCTGAAACGGGAGGGGGCAAAAGCCGATGGCCCTTGGTTTCAGCGCTCACCTGAACATCACCATAACCCCTTCCGACGTGGGCAAAAGAGTCACCACTCGGAGACGGGTTCCTGAAGGGTTCCGCGACGCGGTGGGTGAGCTGGAGTTCTGGCGCGACGGCGTGCTCGGCGTCCGCAGGCGAAACGGCGTCCTGGTGGAAATCGACGAGGAGACGCTCGCCGCGGCGAAGGTCGTCCCGGAATCTCCGCGGACCCCGCGCCCGCGCGTGAACGGCCCGGAGTCCCCGCACCCACCCGCGTGAACGGAGCGGCTCACCCGTCCGACCTCGGGCACCGGATATCGGGCACCGGCTCTCGGACATCGGCGGAGTCCCCCGCGGCGTCCCCGCGGCGCGTGCGGACGACGGCCGGACCCCGCCGGGTAAGCCACTCGCCAAGACACGTGTAAGCCGTTAGCCAATAAGGGCCGCGCCTGCTCGACCAGACGAATGACAGCGGAGAGTATTCCGTTCGTGACCGTACGTACCAGCGCCGCAGCCGCCGTGATCCTCACGGCCACGATCGCCGGATGTGGCGCCCCGGCTCCTCAGAACGTCCAATTCCCGCCTCTCAACGCGCAGGCCGCCTCCCTGAAGGAGGGCTTCTCGACAATGGAGCGCCTCGTCGAGGCGGCCAGGAAGGAGGGGGCTCTCACGGTGATCGCGCTGCCGCGCGGCTGGGTGAACTACGGCGAGATCATCGACACCTTCTCCGAGGAGTACGGGATCAGGGTCAACCAGCTGGAGCCGGACGCCAGCAGCGCGAGGGAGATCGCGGCCGCGGCCACGCTCAAGCCGGACGTGTTCGACCTGAGCATGGACGTCGCCGCGGCCAAGTCCGCCCTCTTCGCCCCGTACAGGGTCCAGGGCTGGCAGGACATCCCCGACCGCCTGAAGGACCACAGGGGCCTCTGGTACGCCGGGTACGGCGGCTACATGTCCATCGGCTACGACCCGAACAAGGTCGCGGCCCCCGCGTCCTTCTCCGACCTGCTCAAACCGGGACACAGCGTCGCGCTGCCCGGCGACCCCCGAGAGGTGTCCGCGGCCTTCAACGGGGTGATGGCCGCCTCCCTGCGGGGCGGCGAGGCGAGGGCCGAGCGGGGCGTGGAGTTCTTCCACCGCCTCAAGGGCGAGGGCAATCTCGCGGCCACGCCCAAGGCGGCCTCGGTGCTCGTCGACTGGGACTACCACAACGCCGAGCGGGCCGCCGTCGACAAGGCATGGAAGGTCGCGATTCCCGGTGACGCCGTGCTCGGCTCGTACTACGTCCAGGCCATCAACAAGAAGGCCCCGCACCCGGCCGCGGCCCGGCTCTGGCAGGAGTTCCTGTTCTCCGACAAGGGTCAGAACCTGTTCCTGAAGGGCTATGCCCGCCCGGCCAGGATGGAGGCCCTGCAGATGCGCGGCACCCTTGACCGTGAGCTGGCCGCGAAACTGCCCGCGACCAGTGCGAAGCCCGTGATCCTCTCCATCCCGGAGATCGACAGGGCCAGGGCCTACCTTCAGCGCGAATGGGTCAAGAAGGTGAGATGAACCTGAGGCTGCCGAGACTGATATGTCGTGACTTCCCAGAGGCTCTAAAGTGTCTGGAGAGGCCGACAGAGGCCTCGTGTCTCAGAATGTGAGCTGATCGTCTTGCGATACGACACCCCGAGCTCGATGAGGTGGAGCGCTCGCGCCTATGACAGCAGCTTTGGGTACGTTTCAGCGCACGGCGCCCCCCTGGTCGAGCTTCTCGACCCGCAACCGGGGGAGCGCATCGTGGATCTCGGCTGCGGCACCGGGATGCTGACGGCCGAGATCACCTCCCGGGGCGCCCGCGTCCTGGGGATCGACGGCTCGCAGGCGATGATCGAGAAGGCCCTGGCCCAGTATCCGGGGCTGGACTTCATCGTCGGCGACGGCCGCGACTTCACGGTGGCCCAGCCGTACGACGCGGTCTTCTCCAACGCCGCCCTGCACTGGATGGGCCGGGAGCCGGACGCGGTGATCACCAGTGTCCGCGAGGCCCTCGCCCCGGGCGGGCGGTTCGTGGCCGAGATGGGCGGCGCGGGCAACTGCGCCGCGCTGACGGCGGCGCTGTCCACCGCCTGGCGGGAGTACGGGCTGCGCGAGCCCGACCTGCCGTGGTACTTCCCCACCCCCGCCGAGTACGCCACAAGGCTGGAGAAGGGCGGCTTCACCGTCCGCCTGCTGGAATACTTCGACCGGCCGACCCCGCTCGACGAGTGCCCCGGCGGGGCGGCCGACTGGGTCCGGATGTTCGCGGGTTCGCTGCTCAAGGAGGTGCCCGCGGAGATGGTCGACCCGCTGCTCCGCCGGGTGAACGAGCTGGCGGCCCCCGCCCTCCGGCGGGAGAGCGGTTGGATGGCCGACTACGTGCGACTGAGGTTTGCGGCCGTACGCCGCTGAACCGACCCAATGTGCCGCGGCGATTTGCCAGACTATGGTCTGTTCCATGAGTCTCGTTCCCCGGCCACATGGAGTGACTCGGGCGGCTTGAGGGGCTGGTGAAGGGAACGGATGAACTTCTGTCTGAGTGACCTCGTGCCGCCGCTGCGCTGGAGCGACGCGGCCACGATCCCACTTCTGCGCGAACAGCCCGACCTACCGGACGCTTGGTGGCGGAGCCTGCCGATGGCCCGCGTGCTCGCCGTGCTGGGCCCGGAGAGGCTGGCCGACATCCTCGCCTCGGTCGCCCTGAACCACTGGCCGGCCGCCGCCGTGGGTGACGTGCTCCCCGCTCTGCACGTCCTGGACCCGGACGACGCGGACGAGCCCTACACGGCCATCGCCCTCGACCGGGCCGGGTCCTGGCCGGGCCTTCTCGCACTGACCGGCCACGACCTGCGCGACCAGCCGTTCATCCAGCCGGTACCACTGCTGCACGCCCTCTTCACGGCGGTCTTCACGCGCCTGGCGGCCCCCACCCACGCGGTCCCGGTCCCGGCGGCGCCCACCGCCGGAGCCGCCCGGACGCCCGTCTCCCCGCGTGAGTCCTCCGAGTCCTCCCCCGAGCCGGTGGCCTCCCCCACGCCCGCCGCCGGGGACCTCCCGGATCAGGACGCTCCGCCCGTCGCGGCGGCCCCCCGCCCCGGGAACGCGCCGGAGCCGGAGTCCCTCGCCGAGCCCGTGGCCCTGCCGAAGCGCAAGCCCCCCCGGGAGCGCGACGCCCTGCCGGTGCCCGAGGCCCGTCGCACGGTGGATCCGGACGCCGGCCCCCAGGAGGCCCCCGGGTCGCTCTTCCAGCCCGCCTCGGCGAGGAGGAATCAGCCGTCGAGCACCTCCGCGGGGGAAGAGCGGTTCGCGTCCGCCCCCGAGGACGTGAGGGCCGCCGAGGCCGGGTTCGCCGCAGAGGGCGGACCCGCGGAGACGGAGGCCGTCTCCGCGGCCGGCCCCGCCGGAGCCGTCGCCGGGACCGCGGAAGCGGAGGACGTCTCCGAGGCCGAGCCCGTCGCCGGGCCCGCGGCCGAATCCGGGGACGGCCGCGAGGACGACCCCGGACCCGCCGACGCCCCCGAGGCGGAGGACGTCCCCGAGCCGGTCGTGGAGACCCACGAGGACCACGAGCACGCGGAAGACCAAGAGCACGCCGAGGGCCGCGAGGACGCGGAAGACCTCGAGGACGACGGAGCCGCGCGGCCGCCGGTGCTGCCCGCGCCGAAGAGCCTGCACGCGCTGGTGGACGGCGTCTTCGCCAACGTGGAGGACAAGCGCTGGGCGGTGGCGCAGAACAGGCTGTTCAGCGACGCCCCGGCGACCGTGGAGGCGCTGGCCAAGCTCTTCGCGGTGTCCCCGGAGGTCATCGGCGACATCGAGGCCGACCTGCGCCGGGAGCTCGACGAGTGGACCGCCTCCGACGAGGCCGCCCCGTACCGGGAGCACCTGGAGGAGGTGAAGGGGATCCTCGGCAAGGCCGCGCCCAGGGAGCGGCTGATCAACGCGGCCCCCTGGCACACCCAGGAGCTGCACTCCCTCGACGTACCGGCCTGGCAGTTCGTGCTGGCCACCCTCCCCGGCTACCACCTGGTCGACGAGTGGCTGGTGGAGGGCGACATCACCGAGCTGCGCCACCGCACCCGCGACATGATCAGTGGCGCCAAGCCGCCGCTCACCATCAACAAGGCCCTCGACATGGTCTCCTCGCTGGGCATCCACCCCGAGGTGTCCAAGGAGTGGCTGGAGAACGTCCCGCAGCTCCGGATCCTCGGCGCGGGCGAGCGGCCTCCCCAGCGCTCGAACGGCGCCCCGGCCCTGACCGCGGAGAAGCCCGGCGACCTGAGCGGCGGGGCCGGCGGGATCGGCGGGGCGAACGGCGGGAACCCCGGGCAGGAGCCGAGGAAGGCGCCGTTCCGCCCGCTGAAGGACGTCTCGCTGACCAGGCGCTGCTTCCGGCAGCCGGACGGCCGCTGGTGGCTGAGGATCGACGTCACCCGGGAACACCTCGGCGGCGCCGAGTGCCCGCTGCCCAGCGGGTTCGCCGCCTACCTCGGGATGTCGCCCGGTGACGGCCGTACGGTCAGCAGCGCGGTCGGGGAACTGATTCTCAGCTGGCAGGACAGGCCCGTGCTGGAGTCGCTCATGACGCTCCTGGAGGACGTGGGCGCCAAGGAGGGCAGCCACCTGTTCCTCACCCTGTCGGACGAGGGCGTGCTGCGGGCCAGGCACCTGCCGGCCGCGGGCGAGGAGGTGGAGGCGACGGCGCGGGCACTGCGGCTCGTCGGCTACACCGCGACGGGCGGCACCCCCGAGCAGGCCGGGCGGGTGATCGCCACCCGGGTCGGCATGACGGGACCCGTGGCCACCCCCGAACTCCTCACCCGCCTGCGAGAACGCGGGGACCGCGATCTCCTGTCACTGTTGGCCTGACCCATGCCCCGCCTCGCCATCTCCCCGGACTTCCCCGTCGAACTCGGCGCCCTGGCCCAGCCGGTGCGCCGGGACGTCGTGGTCTCGGCGCGCAGGTTCCTGCAGAACGTGGCGGGCGCTCCGCACCCCGAGCGGGTCAGGGGGGCGAGGGACCCCCGGGTGGCGACCCTGAGGCTGGCCGACCGGCACCGGGGCGTCGTGGTCAAGCAGCGGGACGTCTACTGGCTGCTGACCGTGCTGCCGGACGCGGAGGCGTGGGCGTACGCGCAGCGCTACCGGTTCGGCGTCAACACGGCGCTGGGCGTGGTCGAGATGTGGGACGCCGAGGCGCTGGACCGGGTGCGGCCCGCGGTGCGCAGGGCGGCCGAGGCGTCCGCGACGCGGCTGTTCTCCGACTTCTGCGACAGCGACCTGGCCGAGCTGGGGGTCGACGGCCGGTTCCTGCCGCTGGTCAGGCAGATCACCGACCAGCTCACCCTGGAGGCGCTCGAACCGCTGCTGCCCCCGACGCAGTACGAGCCGCTGGCGGCGCTCGCCAGGGGCGAGTCGATGGCCGGGGCCTGGCGGGAGCTGGAGAACTGCCGCGCCGTCGCCGCGGACCCCGAGCCGATCAATCCCGAGGACTTCGGTGCCGCGCTCCTGCGCAGCCCGGACCGCGCCGTCTTCACCGACGACGCGCGCGAGCTGAACCGCGTGCTCGACGCGCCGGGCTGGTGCGTGTTCCTGCACCCGCCGCAGCACCGGCTGGCGTACTGGGAGTCCTACCAGCAGCCGACGCTGGTCACCGGCGGCGCGGGCACCGGCAAGACGCTCGTCGCCCTGCACAGGGCGGCCTACCTGGCCGGGCGCGCAAGCGGGCAGATCCTGCTCGTCACCTTCTCCCAGGGGCTGAGCGCCGAGCTCGCGGCCAGGCTCGACCAGCTGATCGAGGACGAGGTGATCCGCAAGCGGATCGAGGTCGGCAACGTGGACCGGCTGGCCCACCGCATCGTCGCCGAGGCCGAGGGCCGCCCGCCCGCCCTGGTCGGCGCCGCCGAGCTGACCGCGCTCTGGGAGGAGACCGAGACCGGTCACAGCCCGGCGTTCCTGCTGCGCGAGTGGGAGCAGGTCGTCCTGGCACAGAACCTGCGGACCCTGGACGAGTACCTGGACGCCCCCCGCCCGGGCCGCAGCGTCGAGCTGGTGGCCGGGGAGCGCGCCTCCGTGTGGAAGGCCGTCGAGCATGTCACCGGGCAGCTGCGCGAGCGCGGCAAGCGGACCCTGCTGCAGCTGGCCTCCGAGGCGTCGACGCTGCTCGGCCAGACGACCGGGGACCTGCTGGAGGAGACGGAGCCGGCGCGGGAGCCGTACCGGCACATCGTGGTGGACGAGGCCCAGGACCTGCACCCGGCGCAGTGGCGGCTGCTGCGGGCGGCGGTGCCGCACGCCCGCGACGACATGTTCATCGTGGGCGACCCCCACCAGCGCATCTTCGACACGCGGGTGACGCTCGGCGCCGTCGGGATCGACGCGATCCAGCAGCGCCTGCGGGTGTCGTACCGGCTTCCCAGGGAGATCCTGTCCTGGGGGGTCCGGTTGCGCGGGGGCGGTCCCGCCGACGGGCTCGTCAATGGTGTGCAGGAGCTTTACGGCTTCAGGGGCACCCGGCACGGGCTCCGGCCGATGGTCCGCGCTTACGATTCACCGCAGGATGAGCTGACGGGTCTGGTGGCACAGGTGGGACAGTGGGTGAATGAGGGTGTGACGCCCGAGGAGATAGCGGTGGCCGCCAGGACCGCCGGCCTCGTGCGTGACGCACGGGCCGCTCTGCGTGATCTGGGGGTACGGGTGACGACACTGCACGCCATGAAGGGGCTGGAGTTCCGGCGGGTCGCGGTGATCGGCGTGACCGACGGGATCGTGCCCGACCCCGACTCCCTGACCCCGGTCGGCGAGGATCCCGCCGCCAGGGCACACGATCTCCAGCGGGAACGCGGCCTGCTCTACGTGGCCTGCACCCGGGCGAGGGAACTCCTCTACGTTTCTCATTACGGGCGGGCCAGTCCCTTCCTTCCTACCTGACCACATAGTCTGAACTGCGGATATATTCCCCTTTGCCGGTTGGACCTCAATGAACCTCAGCCTGAGCGACATCGCGCCACCCTTGCGCTGGACCTCTCCCGGCCAGGTAGCGCCGATCGCGACCGACCCCCGCCTCCCCGAGGCGTGGTGGCAGGCGCTTCCGCTCGACACCGCCTGCTCGACCATCGGGACGTCCGAGGTCGCCGGTCGCCTGACCGACCTCGCCCTGGCGTGCTGGGGTCACCTGATGCTCGGTGACGTCCTCCCCCTGCTCAGGTTCGCCGACCCCGCCGCGAGCGTCCGCACGCCCGAAGGGCTCGGCCGCGAGGTGGTGCACAAGCTGTTCACCGGGGTGCTCGAGCGACTGCTCGAACCGGTCACCGAGGAGAGCGTCGCCAGGATCCGCCCCTCCCGGCCCGACCGGCCGCTGCCCGAGCTGATCGACGAGGTCTTCGCCACGCTGGACGAGCGGCAGCGGGCCATCGCCAGGGACCGGCTGTACGCCTCCCAGCGGGCCACGCTCGACGACCTCGCCCAGCGGTTCTCGGTCACCAGGGAGCGCATCCGGCAGATCGAGCGCGACCTGCGCGACCACGTCGAGGCCTGGCTCGCCAAGGACGACGCGGCGCCGCTGATCGCCCACGTGTCGTGGCTGCGGGGCCGGCTGGGCTCCGCCGTGCCCGCCGACGACCTGGCCGCCGCCGTGCCGTGGCACCGCACCGAGCTGGCCACGCTGGGCATCCCCTCCTGGCGGTTCGTACGGACCCTGCTGACCGGCTACGAGCAGGTGGACGGCTGGCTGGTCGCCGGGGGGGCGGACGAGCTCAGGGAGAAGACCCGGCAGCTGTTCACCGACGGGCCGCGCCCGCTGGACGAGGCCGTGACAATGGCCAGCCAGCTCGGCATCCGCGAGGACGTGGCCGAGCGCTGGCTCATCGCGGTGCCCCAGCTGCGGGTGCTGGAGAACCACGTGGTCCCGTGGCCGCGCAGCGTCAACGACAAGGCCGAGGCCGTGCTGGCGGTGGCGGGCGGCCCGCTGACGCCCGAGGAGATCCAGGAACGCATCGGCGAGGACTACAGCCTCGTCGGCATCCGCAACCAGCTCACCGCCGACGACCGCTTCCTGCGGGTCGACCGGAACAAGTACGGGCTGTCGCGCTGGGGCGGCGAGCAGTATCTGGGCATCCGGGAGATGATCGTCGGGGAGATCGAGCGGTCCAACGGCGAGGCGTCGGTCAACACGATCGTCACCAACCTCACCGGGCGCTACGACGTGAGCGAGAGCTCGGTCCGCGCGTACGCGGGCGGGCCCGGCTTCGAGCGCACGCAGCGCGGTTGGATCAGGGTGGCCGGGGCCGAGCAGGCCGACTACCAGCCGCGGCGGGACGTCTCGGAGACCCGGCGCTGCTTCCGCAGCCGCGACGGGCGCTGGTGGCACCGGGTGGACGTCAACGCCGAGCACCTGCGCGGCTCGGGTTCCCCGCTGCCGACCGGCTTCGCCGCGCACCTGGGCATGGCCCCCGGCGGCCAGCTGACCGCCTCCACCCCGTCGGGGGACGTGGTGATCAGCTGGCACAACCAGCCGACCATGGGGTCCATCCGCCCCGTCCTGATCGCCGCCAACGCCTCCGAGGGCGACCACGTCTTCCTCACGGTCTCCGACGGCGGCGAGCTGCTCACCCGCTACCTGCCCGCGGCCTCGCCGGCCCTGCCCGCGCTGAACCGGGCGCTGCACCTGATCGGCTACACGGCGCCGGTGGCGTCGGAGGCCGAGGGCATCCGCCTGATCGGCGCCCGCATCGGCCTGCCGGAGGGCTGCACCCGCGAGGAGGTGATCGCCCGCCTGCGCGACCGGGGCGACCGCGAGATCCTCGCCTTCCTCGAGGGCTGAGTGTCACGTCCCGGGCCCGGACACGACCGGGCCCGGGTGGCGCCCGTGTGGGCTCCTGCACCGTGGGCTCGGACACGATTGCGTAGGCTCGACCCATGCTGAGCCTGTATGACACGCGGAATCGCCGGGTTGAGCGGATCGTTCCCGAGGGGACCCGCTCCCTGCGGATGTACACCTGCGGCCCGACCGTCTACCGGTCGGCCCACGTGGGCAACCTCCGGGCCTACCTGCTGTCGGACCTGATCAGGCGGGTCAGCGAGCGGCAGCGGGTCCGGGTGGTGGCCTGCCGCAACATCACCGACGTCGGGCACCTGGTGGACGACACCGCGATCGACCCCTCGGGCGAGGACAAGGTGCTCGCCCAGGCCAGGGCCGAGGGGCGGAGCGTCCTGGAGGTCGCGCGGTTCCACGAGGACGCCTTCGTGGCGGACACGACCGCGCTGAACATCCGCCCGCCCGAGCACTCGCCCCGGGCGAGCGAGACGATCGACCTGATGGTCGAGATGATCGCCAAGCTGATCGAGAAGGGGAACGCGTACGCGGTGCCCGACGGCTCGGTCTTCTTCGACGCCGCCTCCTTCCCGACGTACGGGGAGATCTCCGGCAACCGGCTCGACCGGCTGAGGCCGGGCCACCGGATCGAGGCCGTCGACCCGCGCAAGCGGTTCCACGCCGACTGGGCGCTGTGGAAGCCCTCGGACCAGGGGCTGACCTGGGAGACCCCGTGGGGCCGCGGCTTCCCCGGCTGGCACATCGAGTGCTCGGCCATGTCGCTGCGGTTCCTCGGCGAACACATCGACCTGCACACCGGCGGGATCGACCTGCGCTTCCCGCACCACGAGGACGAGCGCGCCCAGTCCGACGCCACCGCCGGGCACGAGGTGGTGCGCCACTGGGTGCACGGCGAGCACCTGCTCTTCGACGGGCGCAAGATGTCGAAGTCCACCGGCAACGTGGTCCTGCTCAAGGACGTGGCGGACGCGGGCCTCGACCCGCTGGCCGTGCGGCTGGCGCTGCTGGAGCACCGCTACCGCCAGCAGATGAACCTCACCTGGGACACCCTGCGGGCCGCCGACAAGACCCTGCGGCGCTGGCGCGGCCAGGTGGCCGAGTGGTCGGAGTCGCCGAGCGGCCCGATGCCCGCCGACCGGGTCTCCCGGATCGAGGCCGCCTTCGACGACGACCTCGACACCCCGCTGGCGCTGCGGCTCCTGCGCGAGCTGGAGCGCGACGACTCGATCTCCCCCGGTTCCCGCTTCGAGGCGTTCCTGCACCTCGACCAGGTCCTCGCCCTGGACCTCTCCCTCGACATCGGCAGGACGGTCAGGCCGAGAAGCCTGCCCGAGGGCGCCGCCGAGCTGCTGGAGCGGCGCTCGCGGGCCCGCGACGCCAGGGACTGGGCCGCCTCCGACCGCCTCCGCGACGAGCTGGCCACCCTCGGAGTGAAGGTCACCGACACCCCGGAGGGCCAGACCTGGGCCTGACGGCCGCCCCGCCGGGAGGGACGAAAGCAGCAGATCACTCGTAATGTCGGTCGCGACCGATAGCGTCCTGATCATGAGTGAGATCGTCGTCGCCGTACGACCCGGCACGATCGCGGATGTGGACGGGATCGTCGCCTGCAGTTCCGCGCTGTTCGCCGAGGACGCCGGAACCCGTGACCCCGCCCTGAACGTGAACTGGCCCCAGGAGCACGGGCGGGCCCGTTTCGTGGACGCGCTGGACGATCCGGACCGCCTGGTGATGGTCGCCGAGGACGGCGGCCGGATCGTCGGCCACCTGACCGGGGCCCTGTCCGGGCCCACCGCGATGCGGCCGGTCACCGTGGCGACGCTCGGCAGCATGTACGTCGAGCCGTCCTACCGTGGCCGGAAGATCGGGACCAGGCTGGTGGAGGAGTTCAGGCAGTGGGCCCGCCACCACGGCGCCCGGTACGCCGGGGTGACCGCCTACGCGAGCAACGAGGCGGCCGTCCGCTTCTACCGGACCAACGGCTTCGCCGCGCGGTCCACGGTCCTGGAGACGGTGCTGTAGGGCCGGCGGGAACGTGCCAGGTCCGGGAGGCCCGTGGCGCGGGCGGGTGACGCGCGGGGCCGAGGGCGGGTAGGGGGCCGGTGTGGACGGGAAGCGCCGGGCGTTAGGTGTTGAATTGCCGGATGACAACTATCGCGCCCACCGGGGCCCAGCACACCATCGCGGCCGGCGGTTTCCAGGCCGTCATCACCGAGCTCGGGGCAGGACTCAGAAGCCTCACCCTGGACGGCAGGCCGCTCGTCGTCGACTTCCCCGAAGACCAGCCCCCGCTCGGCGGGGCGGGGCTGCCGCTGCTGCCCTGGCCGAACAGGGTCGAGGACGGCCGCTACACCTTCGACGGCGAGGACCGGCAGCTCGCGCTGAGCGAGCCCAAGACAGGCAACGCGATCCACGGCTTCTCCCGCTCGTTCCCCTGGCGGGTCCTGTCCCATGACGACGCCTCGATCCGGCTGGGGCTGCGGCTGTTCCCGCAGCTCGGCTACCCGCACGTCCTCGACCTCTCCATCCGGTACGCCCTGGGCGCCGCCGGTCTGGAGGTCGAGGTGAGCGCGGAGAACGTCGGCGCCGGCGACGCGCCGTACGGCTTCGGAGCCCACCCCTACCTGTCCCTCGGCGCCCTCTGCGCCCTCGACGACGCCGTGCTCGGGCTCCCCGCCGAGCAGTGGATCGCGGTGAACGACCGGAAGATCCCCACCGGCCGCCACGACGTCAAGGGCACCGAGTACGACTTCAGGACCGCCCGCCCGATCGGCGGGACGGAGCTCGACACCGCGTTCACCGGCCTGGAGCGCGGCGCCGACGGGCGGGTGCGGGTCACGCTGGCCGGCCCGGACGGGACCGGGGTCGAGCTGTGGGCGGGCGAGGGCGTCGAGTGGCTCCAGCTCTACACCGGTGACACCCTGCCGGAGGGCCACCGCCGCCAGGGGCTGGCGGTGGAGCCGATGACCTGCCCGCCGAACGCCTTCCGCACCGGTGAGGACGTCATCCGGCTGGCCCCCGGCGACCGCGCCGTGCACCACTGGGGAATCGGCCCGATCTGACGTCTGACGCCCGGCCGTCGGACCGGGCCCCGCCGGAGCGGCCCGCCGAAGGCGCGGGAACTCTTTCGGGAACGAGAAAAGGCCCCTGGTCAGGAGGGGCCCCTCAACGTCGCGGAAAGACCCTCGGGAAAGTTCCGAGGAAGGCCCCTTGTCAGGGAGGGGCCCACCAACGTCGTGGAAAGACCCTCAGGAAAGTTCGGTGGGGCTGACGAGGATGCCGTCCTCGTCGCTGTAGAGCCAGGCGCCGGGGGTGAAGACGACCTCCCCGAAGGTGACCGGCACGTCGAGCTCGCCGGCGCCCTCCTTGGCGCTCTTGGCCGGGTTCGAGCCGAGGGCCTTGATCCCCAGGTCCAGTCCGGCGAGGGCGGCCGTGTCGCGGACGGCGCCGTTGACGACGACGCCGGACCAGCCGTGCGAGACGGCGGAGGCGGCGATGACGTCGCCCATCAGGGCGGTGCGCAGGGATCCCGCGCCGTCCACGACCAGCACGCGGCCCTCGCCCGGGGTGGCCAGGACCCGCTTGACGAGGGCGTTGTCCTCCAGGCAGCGGACGGTCGCGATCGGCCCGGCGAACCGGGGACTCGGGCCGTAGGAGCGGAACTGGGTCGGGCAGCTCGCGACCGCCGAGCCGTGGGCGTCGACCAGGTCGGCCGTGGAAAGTCTCATGCGTGCATCTTCACAATTACGGCTGCGCCGACGACACGGGGGTGGTGCCACACTTGCGGGAGCTTGTCGCCTAGGAGGTTTTTGTGAGGTTCCGCCCGTACGCCTGGATGCCCCGCCCGCTCACGTGGCTGGCACGGGTGCTCACCGTGTTTCTGGTGCTCGGGCTGCTACTCGCCGGAGCGGGCGTGTGGAGCGTGCGGGCGTCGTTCCCGCAGCTCGACGGCGAACTCAAGGTGAGAGGCTTGAAGGGGAAAGTCACCGTATATCGCGATAAGACGGGTATCCCGCACATCTACGCTGACTCCCCCGACGACCTGTTCCTGGCCCAGGGCTACGTGCACGCCCAGGACCGCTTCTTCGAGATGGACTTCCGCCGCCACGTGACCGCCGGGCGGCTGTCGGAGATGTTCGGCTCGGCGACGCTGACCGAGGACAGAGTCATCCGGACCATGGGCTGGCGGAAGGTGGCCGAGAAGGAGCTGCCGCTGCTCGGCGAGCAGACCCGGCACTACCTGGACGCCTACGCCCGCGGGGTGAACGCCTGGATGGCGCGCAACGACGGCTTCGCCGACAGGAGCCTGGAGTACGTGCTGCTGCGGGCGACCAGCCCGGACTACAGGCCCGAGCCGTGGACCCCGGTCGACTCGCTGGCCTGGCTCAAGGCGATGGCCTGGGACCTGCGCTCCAACATGGCCGACGAGATCGGCCGGGCACTCGCGGCGAGCAAGCTGCCGCGCGGCCGGGTGGAGCAGCTCTGGCCCGGTTACCCGTACGGCACCCACCAGCCGATCGTCACCCGGGGCTCGGTCGGCGAGCGCGGGTTCGACCAGGGCCAGGAGCCGAAGAAGGTCGACACCGAGCAGTCCGGGGTGGCTCCGGCGACGGGAGCGCTGACCCGGGCGGCCGAGGCCCTCCGCGCGGTGCCGAGCCTGATGGGCGACCCCGCGGGCGGCCACGGCATCGGCTCCAACTCGTGGGTGGTCGGCGGCGAGCACACCGCGTCGGGCAAACCGCTGCTCTCCAACGACCCCCACCTGGGGCCGGGCATGCCCTCGGTCTGGTACCAGGCCGGGCTGCACTGCCGCGTCAAGAGCGCCGAGTGCCCGTTCGACGTCACCGGGTTCACCTTCTCCGGCGTGCCGGGCGTGGTCATCGGCCGCAACGACAAGATCGCTTGGGGCTTCACCAACCTGGGCCCGGACGTCGCCGACCTCTATATGGAACGGGTCAAGAACGACTCGTACCTGTTCATGGGCGACTGGAAGCCGCTGACCACCAGGACCGAGACGATCAAGGTGGCCGGCGGCGCCGACGTACGGCTCAAGGTGCGCGACACCATGCACGGGCCGATCATCTCCGACGTCCTGGAGAACGTGAGGAACACGCTTCCGGGCATGGACGCGGCCTTCAAGGAGCAGGCCGACGCGGTCGCGCTCAAGTGGACGGCCCTGGAGCCGGGCCGGACCGCTGACGCGATCTTCGCGCTGAACACCGCGCAGGACTGGCAGCAGTTCAGGGCCGCGGCCGCCAGGTTCGAGGTGCCCGCGCAGAACCTGGTCTACGCCGACACCGCGGGCAACATCGGCTACCAGGCCCCCGGGCGGATCCCGGTGCGGACCCGCGGCGACGGCACCTGGCCGGTGCCCGGCTGGACCGGCGAGTACTCCTGGCAGTCGACGATCCCCTTCAACGAGCTGCCCAGCCTCTACAACCCGCCGGAGGGCTACATCGTGACCGCGAACAACGCGGTCATCGACCCCACCCGCTACCCGTACACCCTCACCAAGGACTGGGCGTACGGATACCGCTCCCAGCGCATCCTGGATCGCCTCCGCGAGGCGGTGAAGGACGGCGGCAAGATGGACGTGGCCGCGATGAGCGAGTTGCAGCAGGACAGCGACAACGGCCTCGCCCGGTTCCTGGTGCCCAAGCTGCTGGACGTCGAGATGGCCGGGCCCGCCAAGGACGCCCGCGAGCTGCTGCGCGAGTGGGATCGCACGCAGGGCGCGGAGTCCGGGCCCGCGATGTACTTCAACGCCGTCTGGCGGCACCTGCTCGTCGAGACCTTCAACGACGATCTCCCCGAGGGCGCCAGGTCCCAGGGCGGCGACCGCTGGTTCGAGGTCGTCCGGGTCATGCTCGACCGGCCGGACGACGCGTTCTGGAACGACACGGCCACCCCGGGCGCCGAGACCCGCGACGACATGCTGCGGCGGGCGATGGCGATGGCCTACGACGAGCTGAACGACCTGCTCGGCCCGAACGTCAAGGACTGGCGCTGGGGCGACCTGCACTCCCTGGAGCTCGTCCACCAGAGCTTCGGCACCTCGGGAATCGGCCCGATCGAGTGGCTGTTCAACCGGGGCCCGTTCCCGGTGTCCGGCAGCGACGACGCGGTCAACGCCGCCGGGTGGGACGCGCAGGACGGCTACGCGGTGAACTGGCTGCCGTCCATGCGGATGGTGGTGGACCTGGCGGACCTGGACAAATCCCGGTGGATCAACCTGACCGGCGCCTCCGGCCACGCGTTCCACGACAACTACTGGGACCAGGCGCCGCTGTGGGCGGACGGCGAGACCGTTCCCATGCTCGCCCGCAGGGACTCCGTCGAGAAGGCCGCCACCCACACCCTGACGCTCAGCCCCTGACGGCGCGGAGGCCCTTCCGGGCCGCGGGACGAGCGCGTCCGCGGCCCGGCGGCCCGCCCTTCCGGCCGCCGGCCGTCAGGACGTGGGACATCAGGCCGTCAGGTCGTCAGGACGCGGGACTCCCCGATGGCGAGGTCCCACAGGTCGGCGCGGTCCAGCCCGGCCTCCGCCCAGGCCATCCTGGCCTCCTCCACCGGCGCGAGAAGCGACTCCCCGGACAGCACGAACGTGCCCCAGTGCATGGTCGCCATCCGGCGGGCTCCCACGTCCTGGCAGGCCCGTACGGCCTGCGCGGGATCGACGTGCGCGGCCTTCATGAACCAGCGGGGCTCGAAGGCCCCCACCGGCATCAGGGCCAGGTCGATGCCTCCCGGATAGCGGGCCCCGATCTGGGCGAAGCGCTCACCGTACCCGGTGTCGCCGGCGAAGTAGATCGTCTGGTCGTCGGAGGCGATCACCCAGCCACCCCAGAGGGACTTGCAGGTGTCCCACGCCGACCGGCGGCTCCAGTGGTGGGCGGGGACGAAGTCGAAGCGGACGCCGCCCACCCAGGTGCTCTCCCACCAGTCGAGCTCGGTGACGTCGCGGAACCCGCGCCGGGTGAACCAGGACCTGAGCCCCGCCGGTACGAGGACGGGCGTGGCGCGCGGCAGCCGCCGCACGGTCTGCGCGTCCAGGTGGTCGTAGTGGTTGTGGCTGATCACCACGGCGTCGATCCGGGGCAGGTCCGCCCACGCGACGCCGGGCGGGGTGAGCCGGGGCCGGTGAATGCCGACGATCTTCCTCGCCCAGACCGGGTCCGTGAGGATGGTCAGCCCGCCGATCTGCACCACGTACGTCGCGTGCCCCACCCAGGTGACGACCGCGTCGGTACCCGTCGCCGGGGGAAGCCCGTCCCGGTGGACCGGGATGCGGTCCTCGTCCCCGACGCCGGGCCGGAGCGTGCCGTGCCAGGCGACCGCCAGCAGCTCCTGGAACGTCGGGATCGGCGAGGTCAGCCGGTCCTTGAAACCACCCGGCCATGACCTCCGCGGCAGGGGCTCGGGCCGCCTCGGCGGCGCCGGTCGCACGGGAGGCGCGGACCGCGCGTAGGGCACCGGTCGCGCGGATCGCCCGGGCGGTTCGGGAGGGCGGGGTACCGCCCCGGGCACCGCGGCCCGCCGCTCGGCGGGCCGATCCCGCACCGCCCGGCCGGCGGTCCGGCCCAGCTGCCTGAGCGCGCGTACCGGTCGCGTGGTGAAGCGAGCCGACCATCCGGAACGCCGCTGGGGCTCTTCGAGAAGGCCGTCGGGTTCCGCGGGCACGTGGGAGGCGATTGCTGGGTGGGATGTCTGTGACATGGGCGGCCCCCTTCGGTCATCAACAGCTCACCCCTTGTAGATCCCCTCCCAGAGAGATTCATTCCTTTTGCGGGGGTCTAGTGTGAAACCACCAGGGAGATCTGCGGGTGTAGTTGCCGTCCTCCAGGTTCGCCAGCCGCTCGAAGAGGTTCCACGAGGCCTGGTTGCCGCAGATCATCATGGAGACGACCACCGCGACGAGATAGAGCGGGAGCATCGGCAGGCCCACGCAGCACATGTACTGGGAGGCGTGCCGGTCCTCGTGCCTGAGCAGGGCGCCGGTGAGGAACCCCTCCGGGTGCTTGGTCAGCACCACGTTGCCCACGGTGAACGCCGAGGCGATCGGGAACCGGAAGCGGTAGCCGTACGCCAGGATCAGCCCGTCGGGCCCGGCGGTCACCCGGGCACGGCCGAGGCGTGCCAGGAGCAGCCCCAGTGGGGTGGACAGGTTGACGTAGTTGAGCGTCCGCCGTACCCGATGCAACCGCCGCATACCGGGATTGTGCGTCATCCGGCCGACCCGCGACAGTGGCTTTCCCCGGCCTTTCCCGCCCTTTCCCCGCTTTTCCCGCGTGTGACGAGGTCGTCAGGGAGCGGTCGGGCCCGGCGGTACGGGTGGGCCGGGCGGTGCCTGCGGTACGGGTGAGGATCGCGGTCCGGAGCCGTACCCATGCGGGGTGAGCAGCCACGACCCGGCCACGGCGGCCGACGGCGAGAGCAGGACCCCCGTCACGACCGCCACCAGGCCCCCGTAGAGGTAGAGGTAGCCGGACAGGTCGTTGGCGATGACCAGGTCCCCCTCCGGCCGCGCGGAGATCCAGATCACGGTGACCAGCGCCCAGCCCGCCGCGAACGACAGGGGCGCCGCCTTGCCGCGCGTCATCCGGCCCGCCCCGTAGGTCACCGCGAACAGCAGGGCGAGGCAGACGATGGCGGAGATCGGGACGGGCCTGACGTACCAGGAGTGCTGGAACCCGCCGAGGACGCCCATCAGGAGCCCGAGCATGACGAGCACGGCGTTGGCCGCCACGGTGACGACCGTCTCCGAGGGCTCACGCACGGCTGGTACCTGCTCCATCACAAGCATCGAGGCTAGTCGATCCCGGCGAAGAGGTCGTCCTCGCGGTCGTACGGCTCGCCGAGCCCTCCCGCCTCGATCGGCGCTCCGGGACCGGCGGGCCCCGGCGCGCCGGAGCGGAGGATGAAGTGCTCGACCCCGAGCACCTCCTGGCCGACGTTGTTGGACAGGGCGAACCAGGGCGGGCTCACGCTGATCTGGGTGGCGTGCGCCCGCATCGCGTCGATCTTCCGGCCGACGTGGGCGCGGGCGTCGATCTCGGTGGTGACGTCCTTGTCCTCGCAGCCGAACGGCAGGTCGTCGACCGGCTCGGCGAGGAAGGGGGCGCCCCTCTCGCGCATCGCCTCCTCGGTCCTGTACATCACGGATCGGGGCATGGCGGTGTGGTAGATCTTGGCGACCCGCCACGGCCCGCCCGCACCGGATCCCGGTTCGGATCCCGATCCGGCCTTCGGTCCGGAGACCGCTCCGGGCCCCGGTCCGGACACCGGTTCGAACGCCGGGTCGGCGGCCAGCTCGACGGCCCGCCAGGCGACGCGGTGGGCCTGGATGTGGTCGGGGTGACCGTAGAAACCGTTCTCGTCGTAGGTGACGAGCACCTGGGGCCGCACCTCGCGGATGATCCTCACGAGCTCGCCCGCCGCCTCGTCCGGATCGGCCCGCCAGAAGGCGTTCGCCCTGTGGTTGGAGGCGACGCCCATCATGCCGGAGTCCCTCCAGCGGCCGGGACCGCCCAGGAACCGGTGGTCGGTGACGCCGAGCGCCGCGCAGGCCGCGGCGAGTTCCCCGACGCGATGCTCGCCCAGGGTGTCGTCGCGATCGGCGGCCAGGTGGGCGAGCTCCGGGGGGATCACCTCCCCCTCCTCCCCCAGGGTGCAGGTCACCAGCGTGACGTGCGCGCCCTCGGCGGCGTACCTGGCCATGGTGGCTCCGCTGCCGATCGTCTCGTCGTCCGGATGGGCGTGCACGAGCATCAGGCGCCGATCAGTCATGCGTCCGAGGGTATCGACGCCGCCCATCGTGCGGAACGCCGGATTCCCGGTCCCTCCACGCCTCGGAAACAAGACACTCGATGCGGAACTGGCAAGATGGCTCGTATGAGTGAGAGCTTCCCTCGCCTGCACGCCAGAACCCGTCGATTCACCCTTGGAGTGCCGCGCGGCTTCACGATCGCCCCGGGCGGTGACCGCGTCGTGTTCCTCCGGAGCAGGAGCGGCTTCGACCCGGTGACCTGCCTGTGGGAGTACGACGTCCTCAGCGGCGCGGAACGCCTGATCGTCGACCCGCGCGCCCTGGCGGCGGACGAGGAGGACCTGCCGCCCGCGGAGCGGGCGCGCCGCGAGCGGAGCCGCGAGCAGGCCGGGGGCGTCGTCGGGTACAGCACCGACGCCGCGGTGACCGTCGCGGCGTTCGCGCTCTCCGGCGGTCTCTACGTCGTCGACCTGAAGACGGCCCTCGTACGGCGGCTGAAGACCTCCGGGCCGGTGATCGACCCCCGGATGTCCCCCACCGGCGTCCACGTCGGTTACGTGACCGGCGGCGCGTTCCACATCCAGGACCTGGAGGACGAGGTCGACCACGCGCTGGCCCGCCCCGAGTCCCCGGAGGTGACGTACGGCCTGGCCGAGTTCATCGCCGCCGAGGAGATGGACCGCATGCGGGGCTACTGGTGGTCGCCGTCCGGCGACGCGATCCTGGTCGAGCGGGCCGACGAGTCGCCGGTGCAGCGCTGGCACATCGCCGACCCGGCCAACCCGGCCCGTCCCGCCGCCGAGCAGCGCTACCCCTCCGCGGGTACGGCCAACGCCGGGGTCGAGCTCTTCGTCCTCACCCTCGACGGGGCCCGCGTCGCCGTGCCCTTCGACGACGAGTACCTGGTCAACGCCACCTGGGACACCCACGGCCTGTCGATCGTCACCATGACGCGCGACCAGCGGACCATGCGGCTGCTCGACGTCGACCCGGCCACCGGTACCTCCACGGCCGTGCGCGAGGACACCGACCCCGCCTGGGTCGACGTCGTCACCGGCGTCCCCGGCCACCTGTCCGACGGCAGCCTCGTCTGGGCCGCTACCTCGGAGGGCGGCCACCGCCTCGTCGTCGGCGACTCCCCCGTCACGCCGCCCACCCTCCAGGTCCGCGAGATCCTCGACATCGACGGCGAGACCGTGCTCTTCCGGGCGAGCGGGGAACCCACCGAGATCGCCGTCTGGGCCTACCGGAGGGGCCAGATCACCCTTGTCAGCCCGGCCGAGGGCGGCGTCTACAGCGGCCACACCGCGGGCGGCACCCTCGTGATCACCGGCCAGACCCTCGACAGCGAGGGCTCGGTCACCCGCGTCCTGCACAACGGCACGCCCCGCGGCCACATCGTCTCGCACGCCGAGCGCCCCAGCCTGGACCTGCGGGTCTCCCTGATCAGGGCGGGCGAGCGCGACCTGGCCACCGCCGTGCTCCTGCCCTCCGGCCATGTGCCCGGCTCGGCGAGGCTGCCGGTCCTCATGGACCCGTACGGCGGACCGCACGCCCAGCGCGTGCTGGCCGCGGCCGGAGCGCACCTGACCAGCCAGTGGTTCGCCGACCAGGGCTTCGCGGTGGTCGTGACCGACGGCCGGGGCACCCCGGGCCGCGGCCCCGAGTTCGAGCGGGCCGTCCTGCACGACCTGGCCACCCCGGTCCTGGAGGACCAGATCGACGCCCTGCACGGCGCCGCCGCGCGGTTCCCCGACGACCTGGACCTGTCGCGGGTCGGCATCCGGGGCTGGTCGTTCGGCGGCTACCTGGCCGCCCTGGCCGTGCTCCGCCGCCCCGACGTGTTCCACGCGGCCGTCGCCGGGGCCCCGGTGACCGACTGGCGCCTGTACGACACCTGCTACACCGAGCGCTACCTCGGCCACCCCGACGAGGGCCACTACGACTCCTCGTCCCTGTTCGCCGACGCGGAGAAGCTGGACCGCCCCCTCCTGCTGATCCACGGCCTGGCCGACGACAACGTGGTCGCCGCGCACACCCTGCGTCTGTCCTCGGCCCTGCTGGCCGCGGGCCGCCCGCACAACGTGCTGCCGCTGTCGGGGGTCACCCACATGACCCCGCAGGAGGCCGTGGCGGAGAACCTGCTGCTGCTCCAGGTCGACTTCCTGAAGAAGGCGCTCTCCTGAGCTCTCCTCGGTAAGGCTCGGGCCCGAGCCTTACCGAGGCCTCAGTGGTTCTGGCCGGGAGGGTAGGGAACGGTGTAGCCCTGCTGCGGGGTGTACGCCTGCGGGGCGGTGTAACCCTGCTGGAGGTTGTGGCCCTGCGGGGCGGTGTAACCCTGCGGGGCGTAACCCTGCTGAGGGGCGTGCCCCTGCGGCGGGTAGTGCTGCGGAGCCGGGGGCTGCGGGGGAGGCTGCGGAAGGCGAGCGGTCCGGCGCTCGGCGGCTCCGCAGGCGGCGCCGGCGACCATCAACGCGATGCCCCCCAGCGCGAAGACCTGTGCCCGTGGCATGTTGTTGGGGTCCTCCTCCTCCATGGCCAGCAAAAAGGCTATGCACAGCACTATGCAGCCGAAGGTGAGATAGAGGATGCGGCCTATACCCATGGGGCGAGAGTGTAGCTTCCCGGGCCGAAGCGCTTCGGACGTGACAGGCACGTCTACCCCCGGCCATTGCGGACGGCCCGCTATACCGAATCTGCCGTCTTTCAAGATTTCGTCAACACGACGGTCCTAACATAAGTGCCCAAACCGGGCGCGAGTGGTCCGTACAGCCGACGGGATTCCTTGCCTTCCAGGCCAGGTTCCGGACCATGGGCGCACCGGCACGAATCCGCACTTCGCAGGGGGAGGCGCCACGGGGCGGGGCCGATCCCTGTCGCCGTGGCCTTCGTCGTCTTCACGGGAGGATCCACCACTGATGATGGTCACTCGCACGAGAATCGCCGCAGGCCTCGCGGGCCTCGTCCTGGTCGCCGGGACGGCGGCCCCCGCCGCCGCCGCGGCGACCGGTGTCACACCGTCCTTCGACGTGGTGGCGCTGGGCGACTCCTACGGATCCGGCACGGGGGCCGGGGACTACGAGCCGGGCACCGAGGGGACCTGCTACCGCAGCCGCAACTCCTCCTCCGCGATCCTCGTCGAGGAGCTCCGGCAGCGCGGCACGAATGTGAAATTCGCCAACGTCATGTGCAGCGGCGCGGCCGTCCAGGATCTGCGGCAGACGTTCAAGGGGGAACCCCCGCAACTCGACGCGCTCCGCCGGAACACCGATCTGGTGACGCTGAACATCGGCGGCAACGACATCGACTTCGCCGGATACGGCAACGTGTGCGTCCAGGCGGACTGCACGGGCGCGCCCACCGCGGCGATCCTCGACCGCATGCCCGCCCTGAAGCGGTCCCTGAGCGGCCTCCTCACCGAGATCAGGCGCCGCAGCCCCCGCGCCCAGATCGTCATGACCGGGTACGGCAGGGCGGTCACCCGTGGCCAGAACGCCACCGGCGTACCACTCGACCCGATCTGCGACGCCGGTGTCCTCAGCGCCGAGGAGCGCCTGGCGGGTGCCAAGGTCTCCGGCGCGCTGGACGCGACCCTGGCCAGGACCGCGCAGGCCGCCAGAGCACGCGGGATCGACGTCCGGTTCGTCGGCCCGCACCTGAACTCGACGACCCTGCGCCCCGAGTTCGCCGGGCACTCGCTGTGCGAGTCGACCGACCCGTTCTACCGGGGATTCGACGCCCTCGCCCCCGGCCAGGAGGGCGGCGTCGCGGTGCTGCACCTCAACCGGCAGGGCCACGCCGCCCTCGCCGACCTCATCCGGCGCAAGGTCCCGATCCTCTCCGCCCCCTGACCCGCGTCCCGGAAAGCGCGCGGAACGAACCGGGGACGGCGCGCCTCCAGGTGAGAGCCACAGGAACCCGCTCTCACCTGGAGGAGCCGTGCCAGCTGCTCCACAGCGCCGCGTACGAGCCCCCCGCCGCGACCAGCTCGTCGTGGGAGCCGAGCTCGCTGATGCGGCCGTCCTCCACCACCGCGACGCGGTCGGCGTCGTGGGCCGTGTAGAGGCGGTGGGCGATGGCGATGACCGTACGGCCGTCGAGGACGGCGGCGAGCGAGCGTTCCAGGTGGCGGGCGGCGCGGGGGTCGATCAGCGAGGTGGCCTCGTCGAGGACGAGGGTGTGCGGGTCGGCCAGGACCAGCCGGGCCAGGGCCAGCTGCTGCGCCTGGGCGGCGGGGATGGACTCGCCGCCGGAGCCGACGGCCGTGTCGAGTCCTTCCGGCAGGGCCTCGACCCACTCCCAGGCGTTGACGGCCTCCAGCACCTCGCGGACCCGCGCGTCGTCGGCGTCCGGCCGGGCGATCAGCACGTTGTCGCGTACGGTGCCCCGGAAGACGTGGTGCTCCTGGGTCACCAGGGCGACATGGCCGCGCAGGTCGTCCAGGGGCAGCTCCACCAGCGGGACGCCGCCGACCGTGACCTCTCCGGTGCGGGGTCCGTGGACGCCCGCGAGCAGGCGTCCCAGCGTGGACTTGCCGGCCCCTGACGGGCCGACCATGGCGAGCCGCTCGCCGGGCCTGACCGTCAGGTCGATGCCGTGCAGCACGTCGTGGCCCTCGCGGTAGGCGTAGCGGACGCCGTCCGCCTTCAGCTCGCTGCCCTCGGGGGCGGCGGAGCCGGGCTCGCGGTCGTCGGGCACCTCGGCGACGCCCAGCAGGCGGGCCATGGAGGCGCCGCCGACCTGGAGCTCGTCGATCCACATGAGCAGCCGGTCGAGCGGGTCGATGAGCTGCTGGACGTACAGCGTGGCGGCGGTGACCTGCTCCAGCGAGACCCACCCCTGGATGTAGAAGAGGCCGCCGATGACCAGCGTCGCCACGATCGGGATCACGTAGCCGAGCTCGACCGAGGGGAACCAGACCGTGCGCAGCCCCATCGTGTATCTCTCGGCCGCCCACGACTCGGCGATGTCGGCGTCGGTGCGCTGGTGGCGCCGCCGCTGCAGGCCCAGGGCCTCCACGGCGCGGGCGCCGTTGACCGTCTCGGCCAGGCCGTCGGTCATGTCGGCGTACGCCGCGCTCTCGCGCAGGTAACCGTCCCTGGCCCGCTTGAGATACCAGCGGGTGGAGATCCACAGGATGGGGACGGCCAGCAGCGAGGGCAGCGCGAGCAACGGCCCGACCAGCACCAGCGCGCCGACGGTGATCACGCAGGTGACCAGCGCGATCAGCGTCTCGGGCACGGCGTGCCGCACCGTGCGCGACAGCGAGTCGACGTCACGCGAGGTCCGCGAGATCAGGTCGCCCGACCCGGCGCGCTCGACCGTGGACAGCGGCAGGCCGAGCACCCGCTCGACGAACTCCTCGCGCAGCTCGGCGAGGACCTTCTCGCCGAGCCTGGAGGAGGCGTAGACGGCGAACCTGACCAGCACCGCCTGGGCGACCACGAAGCCGCCGATGGCCAGTGCCACCTGGGTGACGTCGATCCCCGAGCCGTCGTGGACGCCCTGGACGAGACCGCCGAGCAGCCACGGCACCGCCAGGCCCGCGACGGCGGCCAGGGCATGCAGGACCAGCGCCACTGTCAGGTCGCGGGGGTACTTCAGGGTGAGCCTGCGGGCGTACGCCCGGACCTGCGCCTGGTCGGCGACGGGCAGGATCTGCCTGCTCATGACGTCTCTCCCCGGGTGACGACGGCGGTGTAACCCGGGTGGGCGGCGAGCAGCTCCCGGTGCGTGCCCTCGGCGCGCACGACGCCTCCCTCGACGTAGATGACGTGGTCGGTGCGGTCGAGCACCAGCGGGCTGGTCGTGCAGACCAGCGTGGTCTTGCCGGCGCGGGCCTTGACCAGCCGGTCGGCGATACGCGCCTCGCTGTGGGCGTCGACCGCGCTGGTGGGCTCGATGAGGATGAGCACCTCCGGGTCGAGGGTGAGCGCCCTGACGAGCCGGAGCCGCTGCTGCTGGCCGCCGGAGAACTCCCGGCCCGCCTCGGCGACGCGTCCGTCGAGACCGCCGGGCAGCGCCTCGACGATGTCCTCGGCGCACGCGGTCCGCAGGGCCTGGTCGAGCTCCTCGTCCGTGGCCCGGCCGGTGACGTCGAGCTCCTCCCTGAGCACTCCGGCGAACAGCTTGGCGTCGTTGTCGGCGACGAGGACCCGGCGGCGCACCTCGGAGATCGGCAGGGTCTCCAGCGCCACGTCGCCGAAGTCGACGTCGCCCTCGCTGTAGCGGCCGAGCCGGTCGGCGATGGTCGCCGCCTCCTCGGGAACGGCCGCCGCGACGGCGGTGAGCACGCCGGGACGCACGGCCACCCCGGAGGCCACGTCGCGCAGCAGGCCGCCCTCGGAGCGCCCGGTGCCGCCCTCCACCTCGGGCCGCAGCGCGAGGATGCGCACCACCCTGCGGGCGGCGACGTGCCCCTTGGTCAGCTTGTCGGCGGCCTCGGTGAGGGTGCGCACGGGTGCGATCAGGAAGGCGGCGTAACCGTAGAAGGCGACGAGCTGACCGGCGCTGATCTCGCCGCGCATCGCGAAGGTCGCGCCGAGCCAGGTCACGCCGGTGACCAGCAGTCCCGGCAGCAGGACCTGCGCGCCCTCCAGCAGGGACTCGACGGCGGCCACCCGCACGCCCGCGTGACGCACCCGCTGGGACTCGGCGCCGTAACGGTCGGCGAAGACCCGCTCGCCGCCGATGCCGCGCAGCACCCGCAGGCCGGTGACGATGTCGGCGGCGCGGGTGGACAGGTCGCCCTGCAGGTCGCGGTGGGCGTTCTGACGGCGGTGCAGCGGCTTGAGCAGGGGGGCGACGGCGACCGCCATGAGGGGCAGGCCCACCAGGACCATCAGGCCGAGCGGCGGCGAGCTGCTCATCAGGATGACGGTCACGACAGCGATGGCGACGGCCGCGCCGCTGCCCCGGATCAGGATGTCGACCGCGTTGCCGATGTGGGCGATGTCGGAGTTGCCGACGCTGACCACCTCGCCGGTGGACATGCGCTTGGGCAGGGTCGCGCCCAGCCGGGTCGACTGCCTGGCGGTGACCTGGACGGTCCGGTAGGCGGCGGCCAGCCAGTTGTAGACGGCCATCCGGTGACGCAGGACGCCCGTGACGGCCTGCGCGATCCCCAGGGCGAGCACCACCCCGCCCCAGGTGGCCAGGGACGACACGTCCCTGGCCGTGATGGCGTCGATCCCTTTGCCCATCGCGTACGGCACGAGCGCCATCGCGAGCCACCACAGGACGGCGTAGGCGATGCCGAGGAGCATCGGGCCCCCCTGCATGCGGATCACCCACCGCAGGTATCTGACCGGGCTGCGGGCATCGGGAACGCCGGGATCGGCGGCGGGTAAGGAGCGCATGGCCATGCAAGGGTTACAAACTCCGCCCTGACCAGGCAAATCATTTTCGACCCTCGGGCGTGTCGCCGTCAATCAGAGTTGACAAACGGCTCGCGTCAACTTAGATTGACGGCATGAGTGATACGGCGCAACTGGCATCCGACGCCGGTAGCCGCGATCCGGCCGTGGGCCTGCGAGCCGTGCGGGCCCTGCGGACGCTGGTCGACCGGCTGGAGGCCCTCCAGGTGGAGAACGCACGGGACCAGGGCTGGTCCTGGCAGGAGATCGCGCACTGCCTGGAAGTGACCCGGCAGGCGGTGCACAAGAAGTACGCGGGTGGCCGAGGTTTGCTGAGACGGGAGAGATAGCGATGTTCGAACGGTTCCACCGCGAGGCCCGCCAGGCGGTGACCCTCGCGCAGGAGAACGCCCGCAGGCTGCGGCACGACGTCATCGGCACCGAGCACATCCTGCTCGGACTGCTCGGCCAGCCGGAAAGTCTTTCCGCGCGGGTGCTGGGCCGTCACGGCCTCGACCACGACGGCGCCTACCGGTCGGTCGTCCGCCTCACCCCGCAGAAGCCGGGCGACGCGCTCGACGCCGAGGCGCTGGAGTCGATCGGCATCGACCTGTCGGCCATCAGGGAGAAGGTGGAGGCGGCCTTCGGGCCGGGCGCCCTGGACCGCAGGCCCGACACCGAGCGGCGGGGCCGCGTGCTCGGCGGCTTCCACATCCGCTTCAGCCCCCGGGCGAAGAAGACCCTGGAGCTGTCCCTGCGCGAGGCCATCAACCTCAAGCACAACTACATCGGCGACGGCCACATCCTCCTGGGCATCCTGCGCGAGGGACAGGGGCTGGGCAGCAAGGTGCTGGCCGACGCGGGCCTCGACGCCGCGAGCCTGCGACGGGAGATCGTCGCCGAGCTCGGCTAGCCGCACCGACTTGGGAGGCCGGGTACGCGGCCGGCGGGTGGGCGCGTACCCGCTCACCGTCCCCGCTCACCGTCCCCGCTCACCGCGTACCGTTCTCCCCGTACCGCTCAGCGCTCAGCGCGATCGGGCGAGCCGGAACCCGAGGTCGTCGACGCGGAAGGTCGGGTGGCTCTTGCGGCGGCACGACGCCCGGCATCCCCGGGGGAGGTCGTACGCGCCTCCGCCACGGAACACGCGGTACGGGCCGTAGACCTCGGGATCGTAGACGTCCCAGCACCACTCCCACACGTTGCCGATCATGTCGTGGAGGCCCCACGCGTTCGGCGCCCTGGTCGCGACGTCGCGCACCTCGCCGCCGGAGTTCCCCCGGTGCCAGGCGATGTCGTCCAGCTCCCCGTAGCGGACGCCGGAGGTCCCGGCCCTGCACGCGTACTCCCACTCGGCCTCGGAGGGGAGGCGATAGCCGTCGGCCCCCCGGTCGCAGGCCACGTCCTGCCCGTCACGGTCGTCGCCCACCGAGTAACAGGGGTCGAGACCCGCCGCCAGGGAGAGGAGATTGCAGAACCGGACCGCCTCCATCCAGGAGACCTCGGTCACCGGCGTCCGGGGGCCCGCCGGGCTCGCGGGCACCTCGCCCAGGACGGCGCGGTACAGCTCGCGGGTCACGGGATGCGGCGCCAGCCGGAAGGCCTCGATCTCGACCTTCCAGATCCTCTTCGTCCCCTCGTCCCGCAGGAAGGTCCTCCCCGCGGGGACCTCGACCATGCGCTCGGCGACCGCCTGGGGCGACGTCGGTTCTGGACTCATCGCGGGTTCTCTCCTCTGCGATCGGTTCGTGCCGGCGACAGGCCGGGGCGACCCCGATCCGGAACGGGAGAACGGGAGCCGCCCCCGACAGGGGCGACTCCCGTCTCCGGGGAACCTACTTGGCGGCGCGCAGGTAGTCGCGGTTCATCTGGGCGATGGTGTCCAGCGGGATGCCCTTGGGGCAGACCGCCGTGCACTCGCCGGTGTTGGTACAGCCGCCGAAGCCCTCCGCGTCCATCTGCTCGACCATGGCCTTGGCGCGGGAGTCGCGCTCGGGCTGGCCCTGCGGCAGCAGACCCAGGTGGGTGATCTTGGCGGCGGTGAAGAGGGAGGCCGAGCCGTTCGGGCAGGCGGCGACGCAGGCGCCGCAGCCGATGCAGGTGGCCGCGTCGAACGCCGCGTCGGCGTCGACCTTCTTCACCGGGACGCTGTGCGCGTCGGGGGCCGATCCCGCCGGGACGGAGACGAAGCCGCCCGCCTGGATGATGCGGTCGAACGCCGAGCGGTCCACGACCAGGTCCTTCACCACCGGGAAGGGCGCGGCGCGCCACGGCTCGATGGTGATGACCGCGTTGTCCTCGAAGTGCCGCATGTGCAGCTGGCAGGTGGTGGTGGCCACCTGCTCGCCGTGCGCGACACCGTTGATGACCATGCCGCACATGCCGCAGATGCCCTCGCGGCAGTCGTGGTCGAAGGCGACCGGGTCGTCGCCCTCCAGGATGAGCCGCTCGTTGAGGACGTCGAGCATCTCCAGGAAGGACATGTCCGGGGACACGTCCTCGACCCGGTAGGTGACCATGCGGCCCTTGTCCTCGGGACCGTTCTGCCGCCAGACCTTGAGTGTCAGGTTCACTTGTAACTCCGCTGGCTCATCTTGACGTACTCGTAGTCGAGATCTTCCTTGTGCAGGATCGGGCCCTGCTCCCCGTACTCCCAGGCGGCGACGTAGGCGAAGTGCTCGTCGTCGCGCAGGGCCTCGCCGTCGGCGTCCTGCGACTCGGCGCGGAAGTGGCCGCCGCACGACTCGGTGCGGTGCAGCGCGTCGATGCACATCAGCTCGGCCAGGTCGAAGAAGTCGGCCACCCGCCCGGCCCGCTCCAGCGCCTGGTTGAGCTCTCCGGCCTCGCCGGAGACCTTCACGTTCCTCCAGAACTCCTCGCGCAGCTCGGGGATCCGCTCCAGGGCCTTGCGCAGCGACTCCTCGGTACGCTCCATGCCGCAGTAGTCCCACATGATCTTGCCCAGCTCGCGGTGGTAGGAGTCGGCGGTGCGGTCCCCGTCGTTCGACAGCAGCCTGGCGATCTTCTCGCGCACCGCGACCTCGGCCTCGGCCACGGCCTCCTCGTCGACCTCGCCGTACGGGCCGTTCGCGAGGTAGTCGCCGATCGTGGTCGGCAGCACGAAGTAGCCGTCGGCCAGGCCCTGCATCAGCGCGGACGCGCCGAGGCGGTTGGCGCCGTGGTCGGAGAAGTTGGCCTCGCCGATCACGAACAGGCCCGGGATCGTGGACTGCAGGTCGTAGTCCACCCACAGGCCGCCCATCGTGTAGTGGACGGCCGGGTAGATGCGCATCGGCTGGGCGTAGGGGTCCTCGCCGGTGATGCGCTCGTACATCTCGAAGAGGTTGCCGTACTTCTTCTCCACCGCGTCGCGGCCCAGCCGGCGGATCGCGTCGGCGAAGTCGAGGTAGACGCCCAGCCCGCCGGGGCCGACTCCGCGGCCCTCGTCGCAGACGTTCTTGGCGGCGCGGGAGGCGATGTCGCGCGGGACCAGGTTGCCGAACGCCGGATAGATGCGCTCCAGGTAGTAGTCGCGCTCCTCCTCGGGGATCTCCGAGGCCGGGCGGGTGTCGCCCCGCTCCAGCGGCACCCACACGCGGCCGTCGTTGCGCAGCGACTCCGACATCAGGGTCAGCTTCGACTGGTACTCGCCGCTGACCGGGATGCAGGTCGGGTGGATCTGGGTGTAACAGGGGTTGGCGAACATCGCGCCGCGCCGGTGCGCCCGCCAGATCGCCGTGGTGTTGCAGCCCTTGGCGTTGGTCGACAGGAAGAACACGTTGCCGTACCCGCCGCTGGCCAGCACGACCGCGTCGGCCAGGTGCCGCTCGATCTCGCCGGTGACCATGTCGCGGACGATGACGCCGCGCGCCCGGCCGTCGGAGACGATCAGGTCGAGCATCTCGTGACGGGTGTGCATCTCGACGGTCCCGGCCGCGATCTGCCGCTCCAGCGCCTGGTAGGCGCCGAGCAGCAGCTGCTGGCCCGTCTGGCCCCTGGCGTAGAAGGTGCGGGAGACCTGCGCGCCGCCGAAGGAGCGGGTGTCGAGCAGGCCGCCGTACTCGCGGGCGAACGGCACGCCCTGGGCCACGGCCTGGTCGATGATGTTCACGCTGACCTGGGCGAGCCGGTAGACGTTGGACTCGCGGGCGCGGAAGTCGCCGCCCTTGACCGTGTCGTAGAACAGCCGGTAGATCGAGTCGCCGTCGCCCCGGTAGTTCTTGGCCGCGTTGATGCCGCCCTGGGCCGCGATGGAGTGCGCGCGCCGGGGCGTGTCCTGGTAGCAGAAGGACTTGACGTTGTAGCCCAGCTCGCCGAGGGTCGCGGCGGCCGAGCCGCCCGCCAGCCCCGTGCCCACGACGATGACGTTGAGCTTGCGCTTGTTGGCCGGGTTGACCAGCTTGGCGCCGAACTTGCGCTTCTCCCAGCGGTCCTCGATCGGGCCGTCGGGGGCCTTGGTGTCGCGGATCGGCGCGCCCTCTGTGTATCCCGTGGTCATGCCCCGCTCACCGCTCCTCGCTCGCCATGCGGAAGATCCGCCTCTCGTCCGCCGTACGGGAGATCCGCTCCTCGTACGCCGTCGTGCCCGTCACGCCGGGCCCCGCTCACTTGATCACTCCGATGACGACCGCGACCGGGACCGCGAGGAAGCCGACGACCAGCAGCGCCGACAGGCCCGTGGCGGCGGCCCTCAGCGAGCGGTAGCTGCGGCGGCCCGCCAGGCCGAGCGTCTGGAAGGCGCTCCACAGGCCGTGGCGCAGGTGCAGGCCGACCATGACGACCGCGAGCACGTAGAACAGGGTGATCCACCAGCGGGACGGCGCGAAGCCCTCGACCAGGCGCTCGTACGGGGTGGAGCCGGCACCCGCCGGGTTGACCGCGCCGAACGTCAGGTCCAGCAGGTGGTAGACCACGAACAGCACGATGACGACGCCGCCGTAGCGCATGGTGTGGACCGCGTAGCCGCTCGCCCGGGACTTGCGCCTGGCCGCGTACTTGACCGGACGGGCCTTGCGCGCCCGCCGGGCCAGGGAGATCGCCGACCACATGTGCAGCCCGACCGTGACGACCAGTCCGATCTCGATGAGGGTCAGCAGGGTGCGGTACGGGAGGATCGGCTCGCCCACGGTCCGCAGGAAGGCCGCGTAGGAGTTGAAGGACTCGGCGCCGAAGAAGCTCTTGAGGTTTCCGACCATGTGGCCGACAAGGAAGAGCACCATCAAGGCGCCCGTGACGGCCATCACGGCCTTCTTGCCGTTGGAGGAGCGGAGGAAACCGCCCCGCCGCCTGGGCGGCGCCGGCTTCACTGGGGCGTCCGCCGGGGGTTTCACCGACGCGGTGGCGGATCCGCGCTCAATCGTGGCAGTCACGTTCGTCACGCTAGGTAGGAGGGTTTACCGGCGTCCAAGTCATCATGGATGTGGTTTCCATAGCCTGCGGCTATTAACTCTGCTTCCCTGAGGCTTCCGCGGCCGCGGCCCCAGGGTGGTGCGAGCAATCTCACACCTTCCTCGCCAAAGCCTCACATCGTCTCGCACACCACCCCCCGCCCCGGATCCGAGGCCGCGGGGCCGGTGCGCTAGGGTCCCGCGTCCGGGATTCCGGGCGCTCGAGGTCCCCGGCGGATCCTCGGCGCTCAGGACCTCACCCGCCCGGCGACTCGCGCCCCCGGCGACGCGCACACCGGGGGAGCCGTACGCGGAGGAGCCTCTACGCTAGGGAAACGTGCAGCTCCAGCAACTCGCCTACTTCGTGGCGGTCGCCGAGGCCCGGCACTTCACCCAGGCCGCCGAGGGAATGCGCGTCGCCCAGCCTTCGCTGAGCAAGCAGATCAAGGCCCTGGAGGCCGAGCTCGGCGCGCCGCTGTTCAGCCGCGCCCGGGGGAACGTCACGCTGACCCCGGCGGGTGAGGCGCTGCTGCCGCTGGCCCGCAGGATGCTGGCCGACGCCGAGACCGCCAGGAGCGAGGTCGGCGAGCTCGCGGGACTGCGCCGGGGACGGGTCCGGCTGGGCGCGACCCCCTCGCTCTGCGCCGGGCTGCTCGCCGACGCGCTGGCCAGGTTCCACCACGCCTACCCCGGCATCGAGCTGTTCGTGGAGGAGGGCGGCTCCCGCGACCTGGTCCGCACCCTCGCCCGCGGCCAGCTCGACCTGGCACTGATCATCATGCCGCTGCACAGCGACGACCCCGCCCTCGTCACCGAGGAGATCCTGCGGGAGAACCTCGTCGTCGCCTCCCCTTCGAACGATCACCCCCGCCGGCCGTACGTGCGCATCGAGGAGTTGCGGCGGCGGCCGATGGTGATGTTCAGGCGCGGGTACGACCTGCGGGAGGCGACGCTCAGCGCCTGCAGGCAGGCCGGGTTCGAGCCCAGGTTCGCGGTGGAGGGCGGCGAGATGGACGCCGTGCTGCGTTTCGTGGAGGCCGGGCTGGGGATCGCGCTGGTTCCCTCGATGGTGCTGGACGGCCGCCCGGGACTGGCCGGGACGCCGCTGGCGCCCCCCGGGCTGCGCCGCACCATAGCCATCGCGCACCGCAAGGACGTCGAGCCCACCCGCGCCGCGCAGGCCTTCCGCTCGGCCCTGCTCCTCTTCCTCACCGAGGCCGCCCGCGACGGCAGCCTCCCCCAGGGACTCGACCTGATCACCGAGAGCTGATCACCGAGAACCGGTCGCCGGTCGCCGGTCGCCGGTCGCCGGTCGCCGGTCGCCGGTCGCCGGTCGCCGGTCGCCGGTCGCCGGTCGCCGAGAGCTGATCACCGAGAGCCGGCCCCCGTCCAGCGGATCCGCTCCGGAAACCGTCACCGCGGCACGCGGCGCGGGCGCTCGCCGCGTGCGACGGCGGGGGTTTGCGGGCCGTGCGACCGGGCAGCGGCCATGGATGCCCGGCGGCCGGGTGGGCGCTCGACGGGTGCTCGACGGGTGCTCGACAGCCGCTGTGGCGCGTTCCTGACGTGCGGCAGGTCACGATATCGGCCGCGTGGATCACGGGAACTGATCAACACCCTCTAAGTCCCGGTGTCACACTATTCTACGTAGCGTCGACAGGTTCTCCCGATCTCACGAAGAGGCGTCAGTGACCGCCCCCGCCAATGAAACGCTCACACTCCTCCTCATCGAGGACGACGCGGGCGACGCCTTCCTCGTGGAGGAACTGCTCAGCGAGGCGGACAACCCACCCAAGATCATCTGGGTGCGCAGCATGGCCGAGAGCCGGGAGCGCCTCACCGAGGACGTGCGGTGCGTGCTCGTCGACCTCTCCCTGCCCGACGCGACCGGCCTCGAGGCGCTGGAGCAGGTGCTGTCGATGGCTCCGCACGCCGCCGTGCTCGTGCTGACCGGCCTGAACGACACCCACGTCGGCGTGGAGGCCGTCGCCGCCGGCGCCCAGGACTTCCTGGTCAAGCAGGACGTGGAGGCCCGCCTGCTGGCGCGGGCGATCCGCTACTCGATAGAGCGCAAGCGCGCCGACCTGGCCCAGCGCAAGCTCGTCGAGGCCGAGCTGCTCACCAAGGAGAACTCCCGCCTCGAGCGCGGGCTCCTGCCGGTCCCGCTGCTGGCCCCCGGGGTCCTGGACCACCAGGCCCGCTACCTGCCGGGACGCAGGCGCGCCCTTCTGGCCGGTGACTTCTGGGACACCGTGCAGAGCCCCGACGGCGCCATCCACGTGGTGGTCGGCGACGTGTGCGGGCACGGGCCCGACGAGGCCGCCCTGGGCGTCGCGCTCAGGATCGCCTGGCGGACCCTGGTCCTGGCCGGGCACACCGGCAACGAGCTGCTCGGCACCCTGGAGTCGGTGCTCCGCCTGGAACGCAAGTCCGCGGAGATCTTCACCACTCTGTGCATCGCCACGATCGACCCCACGCTCGACCGGGCGCGGATGCACGTGGTCGGCCACCCGCCGCCGCTGCTGATCCGCGACGGCGTGATCGGCGTGGTGCCCGGCACCCCCTCGGGGCCCCCGCTGGGAATCTTCCAGGACGTCCAGTGGACGGCGATCGACGTTCCGCTCGGCGACGACTGGTCGCTGCTGCTCTACACCGACGGCCTGATCGAGGCCACCGTGGGCGGCGGGCCCGACCTGCTCGGTACCGAGGGCCTGCTCAGGCTCGTCCAGGAGCAGGGCGGGATCGAGCTCGACCGGCTCATCGAACGCGTCATCGAGCTGAACCGCGACGCGCTCAGCGACGACCTGGCGACCGTGCTCATCTCTCGAAGCGGAAAACGATGACCGACCGTTCGGAGCGCCCGGATCACGGCCTCAGTCCTCGCCCCCTGCCCGCGTTCACCCCCGCGAAGAAGTTCGGGAACCTTCCGGTGGGACGCTGGTTCACGCTCGCCGGGGTGGGCATCGCGCTGGTCTTCATGGTCTCCGCCGTCGTCACGATCAAGTCGATCGAGGAGACGCGAGAGGCGAGGGAGACGCTGGTGGACGTCGTCGACCCGGCGGCGCTGCGCCTTCTGGAGATCTCCAACGCGATGACCTCGCAGGAGAGCTCGGTGCGGGCGTACGGCAGGACCAACGAGGAAGTCTCCCTGCGGGACTACCGGAACGCGATCGCCGCGGAGAAGACCTCGCTGGAAACGCTCGTCACGCTGCTCCCCCGGATGCCGGAGCGGCAGGCGGTCACCGCCGAGGTGGTCCGGTTGAAGGCGACGGGAGAGGCCTGGCGGCGCGACTACGCGGAGAAGGTCATCGCCGCCGTACCGACCCTGAAGACCGACGCCGCCCGGCAGAACGCCCCCATCAACGCCACCCGGTTCAACGAGATCCGCCAGTCCCTCGCCGGTCTCCAGAACCATCTGAACCGGCTGCACGAGGCCGGCGTCGTCCGGCTCGACCTCGGCTGGCAGGCCTTCTACATCGCGCTCATCGGGGTGGCCTCGGCGCTGGTCGTCGCCGGGATCGCCGCGGTGCTCATCGTGCGGTACGCGGTGCTCCGCCCGCTGGCCGAGCTGAACCAGCAGGTCCGCGCGGTCGCCCAGGGCGATTTCGACCACAAGCTCAGGGTGGAACGCCCGGCCGAGCTGTCCGAGCTGTCGGGCCATGTCGACGCGATGCGCCGCCGCATCCTCGCCGAGTGGCGCCGGTCCTCGGAGACGCGGCGCAAGCTGGAGGACCAGGCGGCGGAGCTGAAGCGCTCCAACGGCGAGCTCGAGCAGTTCGCCTACGTGGCCAGCCACGACCTGCAGGAGCCGCTGCGCAAGGTGGCCAGTTTCACCCAGATGCTCGAACAGCGCTACGGCGACCAGCTCGACGAGCGCGCCAAGCAGTACATCGCCTTCTCCGTCGACGGCGCCAAGCGCATGCAGATGCTGATCAACGACCTGCTCGACTTCTCCAGGGTCGGCAGGATGGGCGGCGAGCGCACCAGGATCGACGCCACCGTGCCGTTCAAGGCCGCGCTGAACAACCTCGGCGCCACCATCGAGGACGCCGGGGCGACGGTGACCCACGACGAGCTGCCCGAGGTGTACGGCAACCGGGCGCAACTGACCCAGCTCTTCCAGAACCTCATCGGCAACGCGATCAAGTTCCACTCGCAGGAACCGCCGGTGATCCACATCGGGGTGCGGCGCGACGGGGACATGTGGGAGTTCTCCTGCACCGACAACGGCATCGGTATCGACAGCAAATACACTGACCGCATCTTCCTCATCTTCCAGCGCCTGCACGGCCGGGACGTGTACGCGGGCACGGGCATCGGGCTGGCGCTCTGCAAGAAGATCGTCGAGTACCACGGTGGCCGCATCTGGGTGGACACCGAAGGCGCCGGAGGCGGCGAGACCGCCAAGAACGCCGAAAGCCCCGGGAACACCGAGAACGCCGAGAACGCCGAGAACGTCGGGCACACCGGACACACTGAGAACGTCGAGAACGCCGAGAACGCCGAGAACACCGCAATCGCCGAAAAGACCGAGAACAGCGAGAACGTCGGGAAGACCGCCCCGTCGGGCACGACCTTCCGCTGGACCCTTCCCACAGGAGACACCGATGAATGACCTGCGCTGGATCGACGTGCTCCTGGTCGAGGACGACCCGGGCGACGTCCTGCTGACGCGGGAGGCCTTCGAGCTCAACAAGGTCCGCAACAAGCTGCACGTGGTCAACGACGGCGAGCAGGCCATGGCCTTCCTGCGCAAGGAGGGCGACTACGCCGACGCGCCCCGGCCCGACCTGATCCTGCTCGACCTCAACCTGCCCCGCAAGGACGGCCGGGAGGTGCTCCAGGACATCAAGGCCGACGAGAAGCTCCGCGGGATCCCGGTGGTCGTGCTGACCACGTCGGAGTCCGAGGAGGACATCCTGCGCAGCTACAACCTGCACGCCAACGCCTACGTCTCCAAGCCGGTCGACTTCGACCAGTTCATCAGCGTGGTCCGGCGGATCGACGACTTCTTCGTGACCGTCGTCAAGCTGCCCAACTCCAGCCAGCACTACTGACGGCCCGCCGGGGCACGGGCGAGGGAGGAGGACAGGGGTCGCCCACTCGCCACAGCCGCCTCCACAACCTCCCGAGACCTCCCTGTGATCGTCCACCTCGTGAGACGTCGCAGGCGAGGGGCTCCTGCCAGGCGAACGTGACAGGAATCACACCGGGTCAGTGAAATTGTGAGAGACCCCTTACACACAACCCCTGGGCTCCGTCGTAACGTATCCCCCACCAACATGCGCGCGCACGTGTGAGCCGGCGCGACGATGGCCCGGACGCGCGGCACAACTGAAACAACCCGGACCCCTGGGCGAGCGGGGTCCGCGGGAGGTGGAGAGGTCTCGATGACCCAGACAACGGCCGAGAGCCCGGCCAGAAGGCAACGTGCGCAGATCAAGGAGCGCACTCTGCGGACCGACCAGTGGTGGCGCTATCCGCTGGTCACGTTCATCATTTTCACGGCATTCCTCGTCTACGCCACGTGGGCGATCTTTGATACAAAATACTTCGTATCGCCGTACCACGCGCCGTTCGCGTCGCCCTGTCTGGCGACGAGCTGTCCGCCGGACGCGCGACTGTTCGGCCTCGCCCCCTTCGGCGACTGGTACACCCTGCCTCCCGGCCTGCTGATCCTCGGCCTTCCCGCGGGGTTCCGCTTCACCTGCTACTACTACCGCAAGGCCTACTACCGGGGGTTCTGGCTCTCGCCCCCGGCCTGCGGGGTGAACGAGCCGCACACGAAGTACTCCGGTGAGTCGCGGTTCCCGCTGATCCTGCAGAACATCCACCGCTACTTCTTCTACGCGGCGATCGTCGTCGGCCTCGTCCTCGCGTACGACGCGGTGAAGGCGCTGATCGAGAAGCCGGCCGGCCTGGGCACCTGGATCCTGATCGTCAACGCGGTCCTGATCAACCTGTACACGCTGTCGTGCCACTCCTGCCGGCACATCACGGCCGGGCGCCTGAACCACTTCTCCAAGCACCCGATCCGCTATCGGGCCTGGGGCTTCGTCTCCAAGCTCAACGCCAAGCACTCGCAGCTCGCGCTGATCTCCATGTTCTCCGTCATGGGCGCCGACCTGTACGTGCGCCTGGTCGCCAAGGGCATCATCGCCTTCTCGTTCGCATAAGGATCTCCTGTGGAAATCGAGCGTCACGAATACGACGTCGTCGTCATCGGCGCCGGCGGTGCGGGTCTGCGGGCGGCCATCGAAGCCCGCCAACAGGGCAAGCGGACGGCGATCGTCTGCAAGTCGCTGTTCGGCAAGGCGCACACGGTCATGGCCGAGGGCGGCGCGGCCGCCGCCATGGGCAACGTCAACAGCGACGACAACTGGATGGTGCACTTCCGTGACACCATGCGCGGCGGCAAGTTCCTCAACAACTGGAGGATGGCCGAGCTGCACGCCAAGGAGGCTCCCGACCGGGTCTGGGAGCTGGAGGCGTGGGGCGCGCTGTTCGACCGCACCAAGGACGGCAAGATCAGCCAGCGCAACTTCGGCGGGCACGAGTACCCGCGGCTGGCTCACGTCGGTGACCGCACGGGCCTGGAGCTGATCCGCACCCTGCAGCAGCGGGTGGTCGCGCTCCAGCAGGAGGACGAGAGGCTCCACGGCGACGCCGAGGCGTACATCAAGGTCTTCCAGGAGTGCACGGTGACCCGCCTGCTCAAGGAGACGGGGCCCGGCGGGAGCGGCGCGATCTCCGGGGCCTTCGGCTACTGGCGGGAGAACGGCAAGCTCATCCTGTTCGACGCCCCCGCGGTCGTGCTGGCCACCGGCGGCATCGGCAAGTCGTACGTGGTCACGTCCAACTCGTGGGAGTACACCGGCGACGGCCACGCGCTGGCCCTGCTGGCCGGCGCGAAGCTGATCAACATGGAGTTCATCCAGTTCCATCCCACCGGGATGGTCTGGCCGCCCTCGGTGCGGGGCATCCTCGTCACCGAGTCCGTCCGGGGCGACGGCGGGGTACTGAGAAACTCCGAGGGCAAGCGCTTCATGTTCGACTACATCCCCGAGGTGTTCAAGGACAAGTACGCCACCAGCGAGGAGGAGGGCGACCGCTGGTACACCGACCAGGCCAACAACCGCCGCCCTCCGGAGCTGCTCCCCCGCGACGAGGTCGCGCGGGCCATCAACTCCGAGGTGAAGGCCGGCCGTGGATCACCCCAGGGCGGCGTCTACCTGGACGTCTCCACCCGCCTCCCGGCCGCGGAGATCATCAAGCGGCTCCCGTCGATGCACCACCAGTTCAAGGAGCTGGCCGACGTCGACATCACCAAGGAGGCCATGCAGGTCGGCCCGACCTGCCACTACATCATGGGCGGCGTCGAGGTCGACGCCGACACCGGCGCGGCGGACGTGCCCGGCCTGTTCGCGGCCGGTGAGGTCTCCGGCGGCATGCACGGCTCCAACCGGCTGGGCGGCAACTCGCTGTCCGACCTGCTGGTGTTCGGCCGCCGCGCGGGCGCGGGAGCGGCCTCGTACGTGGACGGTCTGGCGGCCCGGCCGAAGATCTCCGAGGAGGCCGTGGCCGAGGCGAGCGCGGAGGCGCTGGCCCCGCTGGAGCGCGCGGGCGAGAACCCGTACGAGGTCCACCACGAGCTGCAGCGGACGATGAACGAGCTGGTCGGCATCATCCGCAAGGCCGAGGAGGTCTCCGAGGCGCTGGAGGCGGTGGAGAAGCTCAAGGAGCGTGCCCAGGGCGTCGGCGCGGCCGGCAGCCGCATCTACAACCCGGGCTGGCACCTCGCCCTCGACCTGCGCAACATGCTCCTGGTCTCGGAGTGCGTGGCGAAGGCGGCGCTGTTGCGCCAGGAGAGCCGCGGCGGTCACACGCGCGACGACTTCCCCGGCATGTCGTCCGAGTGGCGGACCAAGATCCTGCGGTGCGGTCTCACCCCGGACGGCTCCGGCGTCACGGTGCAGGATCAGGTGCAGCCGCCGATGCGGGACGACCTCATCAAACTGTTCGACCGCGACGAGCTGAAGAAGTACATCACCGAGGAAGAGCTGGCCGCCTTTGACGCGCTGGCCAAGGAGTAACCATGAGTTACAAGGCGAAGTTCCGCGTGTGGCGGGGCGAGGGCGGCGAGGGCAAGCTTGAGGACTTCACGGTCGAGGTGAACGAGGGCGAGGTCGTCCTCGACATCATCCACAGGCTTCAGGCCACCCAGGCCCCCGACCTGGCCGTCCGCTGGAACTGCAAGGCCGGCAAGTGCGGCTCGTGCTCGATGGAGATCAACGGCAGGCCGAAGCTCGGATGCATGACCCGGATGTCCACCTTCACCGAGGAGGAGACGATCACCGTGACGCCCATGCGGACGTTCCCGGTGATCAAGGACCTGGTCACGGACGTGTCGTTCAACTACCAGAAGGCCAGGGAGATCCCGTCCTTCACCCCTCCGGCCGACGTGAAGCCGGGCGAGTTCCGCATGCAGCAGATCGACGTCGAGCGGTCCCAGGAGTTCCGCAAGTGCATCGAGTGCTTCATGTGCAACAACGTCTGTCACGTCATCCGTGACCACGAGGAGAACAAGACCAACTTCGCCGGTCCGCGCTTCCTGATGCGGATCGCCGAGCTGGACATGCACCCGTACGACGTGGCCGACCGCAAGGACTCCGCCCAGGAGGAGCACGGTCTCGGCTACTGCAACATCACCAAGTGCTGCACCGAGGTCTGCCCCGAGCACATCAAGATCACTGACAACGCGCTGATCCCCATGAAGGAGCGCGTCGTCGACCGCAAGTACGACCCGCTGGTCTGGCTGGGCAACAAGATCTTCAAGCGTTCCGGCTCGAAGACCTGACCCTCCCCACCGCTCACGACGGCGCCGTCTCCGGATTCCCCCGGGGGCGGCGCCGTCGTGTTACCCCGTTGTTTCCTCCCGCCGCGTTTCTCAGTCACGCCACAGCCGCTGTGTCTGCTTCCGCATGACCTCGTTGGCGCGGACGGCGAAGTCATGGATGATCGCCAACTCCGCGTCGTCGTAGCTCTCGACGAGATCGGCGTAGGCCCGGTTGACGTCCGCCAGGATCTCCTGCAGCGCGCGGTAGGGCCCCTCGCGTACCAGCTCGACGAGGACACGACGCCGGTCGGCGTCGTCCCGGCTGCGGCGCACGTACCCCGCTTTCTGCAGGCGGTCCACGACCGCGGTGATGGCGCCGCCGCGCGTCAACCCGATCCGTACGGCGAGGTCGTGCGGGGTCAGGGGGCCCTCCTTGTCGAGGACGGCCAGGCAGTTGAAGTCGGTCACATTGATTCCGGCCCGGCCGGCGACGCCGACGTGGAACAGCGCCGCCCGCATGGCTGTCAGGCGCCCCTGGTCGGACACGGCCATGATCATCTCCATGCGGCTCTTCCGCTCCGTTGACATGGCGGACCCCTCTTCCTATTCTCTCTAAAATAGAGACACTCTAAATAAGAGACTCTCTATTTTGGCTCCAAAAGAATAGGCGACCCTCCGGGAGGAAACCATGTCCGCCGCCCCACCCAGAACCGGTCCTCCTGTGTCGCGCCGGCGCTGGATCGCTCTCGGCGTCGTCCTGAGCGCCGCCTTCATGGACAACGTCGACGCGACCATCCTCGGCATCGCGCTGCCCCGCATACAGCGCGACCTCGGCGCCGACCACACCACCGCGCAGTGGAGCCTCGCCGGCTACGCCCTGGCGTTCGCCCTGCTGCTGATCACCGGCGGGCGGCTCGGTGACATCTTCGGCCGCCGGCGCCTCTTCCTGATCGGCGTCGCCGGGTTCACCGTCGCCTCCGTCGCGTGCGGTGCCGCCACGACGCCGGAGGCGCTCGTCGGCGGTCGCCTCGCCCAGGGCGCGATGGCCGCGTTGATGGTGCCCCAGGTGATGTCGGTCATCGTCGTCATGTTCGCCCCCGCCGAGCGGACCCTGGCGTTCTCACTTCTGGGCGCGGTTCTCAGCATGGGCAGCGTCAGCGCTCCGCTGCTGGGCGGGCTGCTGACCGAGTACGACGTACTGGGCTCAGGCTGGCGCGCGATCTTCTACGTCAACGTGCCCATCGGGGTCCTCGCCTTCTGCGCGGCGGTGCGGTTCATGCCCGAGACCCGCTCGGAGCGGCCGCTCCGGCTCGACCTGGCGGGGGTGGCCCTGGTGACGCTCGCCACGCTGGGGATCATGTACCCGCTCGTACAGGGTCCCGTGGCGGGATGGCCCGCCTGGACGTTCGCCGCGATGGCCGCGGGGGTCGTGGTCCTGGTGCTGTTCGCCGCCCAGCAGCGGCGCCGTCACCTCCGGGACGGTTCCGCGCTCGTACCGCCCACGCTGTTCCGGCGAAGGTCGTTCACCGCCGGGATGGCCGTGGTGCTGCTGCTCTTCTCCGGCGTGACGTCGTTCTTCCTCGTGCTGACCTACCAGCTGCAGTCCGGCCTGGGGTGGACGCCGCTGCACACGGCGCTGGTGACGCTGGCCTGGCCCGTCGGCATCACCGCGACCACCCACCTCGCGTTGCGCCACGGTGCGGCACACGGTCGCCGCCTCATCGGCACGGGCGCGCTCACGATGGCCGCGGGCACCCTCGCCGTGATCGTCTCCGTACGGGTCCTGGGATCCGATCTGGCCTGGCCGCACGTCGCGGCCGCCGAGCTGGTCATCGGTCTCGGCATGGGACTGTGCGTGCCGATCCTCACCGGCGTGGTGCTCGGCGACGTCCCCGCCGACGACGCCGGTGCCGGTTCCGGCGTCGTCAACACCGGCATCCAGTTCGGCACCGCGGTCGGGATCACGATCGTCGGGGCCGTCTTCTTCGCCCTGGCCTCCGCGGGAACCGGTGACCTCGCGGACCGGTTCGGCACGGCGACCGCGACGACGCTCTGGTACAACGTCGGTGTCTTCACCCTGGCCGCGCTGCTGAGCCCGCTGCTTCCCGCTCCGTCCACGACCGAGCCGTAGGGATCCCTCCCCGGACGGTCAGGATCGTCCGAGATCAGGTGGAACGGCGGAAGAGGCCGCGCTTCTTCTTGCCGGTGTCCTGGCCGGGGAGCGGGTAGACCGCCGTCGGGGTCGGCTCGGCGGGAAGCCGGTCGCCGGAGCCCTTCTCACCGGGGCCCTGGGCGGGACCGCCCTGCGGCTCGGGCCCGAAGGGCCTGGCCGTCTCCCCTGCGGGACGCCCCGCCTCGCTCCGCGCTTCCTGGCCGGACGGCGTGAAGCCGTCCTGGGGACCGCCGTGGAGGGGCCGATCCGCCGAGGGACCCTGGCCGGAGGCGTCCTGGGGAACGGGACCGGTGCCGAACGGCCGGAGGTCGTCTCGCGGACCGTCGGCTCCCAGATCGCCCCGGGCGGGCTCCTGCGGGAACGGCGCCCCGGGGAACTCCGGCACCCCCTGCGGGAGGCGCCCCTCTCCGGAGTCGAACCGCGAGGTGCTCTGGAAGGCGGCCGGTGAGGCGTCCTGGGCCGCCGGACCGTAGGGCGCCTGTCCGGGCCGCCCCGGCTGCACGTGGCCGGTCTGCGGGTCGTACGGGTCGTACGGGCTGTGCGGGTCGTGCGGGTCACTGTGGCCGGCGGCCGGCTGCTGCTCGTAGCCGGGCGCGGGCAGGTACGCCGTCGTCTGGTCGTACCCGTGGGGGGACCGCTCGGGGGTGTAGCCCTCCGGGTAGACCGGGGCGTACATCTGCATGGGCACGAAGCTGATGATCGGCGCGTAGGCCGTACCGCCCTGGTAGGGGCCGGGACCGTAGCCGGGACCGCCGGGGTAGGCCATCGGCTCCATCGGGTCGCGGCCCATCCCGCGCGGACCGGCCCGGCGGATGGCCGCGGCGTGCGCCAGGCGGCGCAGCCTGCCCTCGAAGATCAGAACGGCGAACAGCACCAGCAGTACCAGGATCAGCGCGGGGATGCCGAGCTGGCGGCTCAGCGTGGCCCCGTCGAACTCGGAACCCGCGTTGCGGATCTCGTACACGGAGGTACCGGAGGCGCTCTCGTCGAGCGCCGCGGTGTCCGACGGCGTGGGCGTGGCGGTGGGGAGCGGGGTCGGCTCGGGGTTCGTCGGCGGGAACTGGGGGTCGTTGTTCTCCGGCGAAGAGGTCTCGGCGGGCGGGGTCACCGGAGGCGCGGTGTTCTGGACCGGCGGCGGCTGCACGACCGCCGTCTCCTGCGGGGGCGGCGGGGCCGAGGACGTCTTGGGAGGCTTGGGGGGCTTCGGCGACGCCGGGACGGTGATCGTGGTGGTCACGGTCTTCTGCGGCACCGCGGTCTCCTCGGAGCCGCCCTGGGGATCCTCGGTGACCGTGACGGTGACGATCGGCGTGGCCTCCTCGCAGGGGCCTGCCGGATCGACGTCACAGCCCTCGACCTGCGACGGGGTGACACCCACCACCCTGACGGTCGCGCCGGCCGCGGAGGATCCGGTGAGCGGCGCCAGGGCGAGCAGGACGGCGCCGCTGAGTCCCACGGACATCACAACGGCGGAGACAGCTGCCCTGTGCCGTGCTCGCGTCACCGGTGCCCTCCGCGAAATCAACCATGAACACGTCAAGGTAAATACTAGTTGGGCAAAAGTAACAGCAAACCGCGTTTTACAAAACGTGTCGCGACCGGCGGCGGCGCTGGATCCTCCTCTGCAGCCACAGGAGGCCGAGCAGCGCTCCCACCGCCGCTCCCACCGCCGGGAGACCTCGGACCCCTGTCAGCAGCGGACTTGACTCGGCGACCGGCTGGACCTGGCCGCTCGGACCGTCGACGTCCTGCGGGAGGGGTGCGCCCTGCGGGCGCGGGTCCTGCGAAAGGGGCACCTGCGCGGCGGGGAAGGGACCCGCCTGCGGCAGTTGGAGGCCGTTCACGAGGCCGGGCATCTGGCCCGCCCCCGCCATGCCCATCGAGACCGGTGGCATCATGGGCCCAGGCGCGCCCGGCGCTCCCGCCCCGCCCGGCTGCGCGCCCGGCATCTGCTGCGCGCCGGGCATCTGCGGCCCGCCCGGCTGCTGACCCGCTCCCGGATAACCCGCTCCGGGGTGGCCGGGAGGCAGGGGCCCGCCCATCGGACCGCCCGCACCTCGCGGCGGCACGCCGGGCTGTCCCATGCCCGGCTGCCCGATCCCCGGATAGCCCGGCATCATCGGCTGCCCCATGCCCTGTCCCGGCATCGCGGGCTGCCCGCCGACCCCCGGATAGCCGGGAACCATCGGCCCGACCACCGGCCGGCGCGCTCCGGGGCGGCCGGCGATCTTCTGCCCGCCCCCCGGGGTGACGGGACCGAGCGCCTGGAGGCCCGGCCCCATCTGCGGCCCTCCAGGCAGGCCGGTCATCGGCAGGCCGACTCCCGGCTGGCCTGGACCCGCGTGCCGAAGGGCCGACCGGCCCGCTTCCCGCCCGCGCGCACCGGACCGGCCGGCCGCGTGCCGTTGCCCGCGCGCCTTCCGCCCGCCCGCCTTGCGACCCGTCGGGGAGCCCACGGCCGAGTGGTGCCTGCCGTTCTGTCCCCGAAGCGTGGGGGCGGCGGGCACTCCCTCCGGCGGTACGGCGGCCTGCCCCTGACCGGGCACGCCGGTACCGGCCTCGGGCGCGACGCCCGGGGCCGCGGCGCCGTCCGGAAGCCGCGTGCCCTCCGGCGGAAGACCCGGGGTGACCGGACCCGCGGGACGACCGGGAACGGCGCCCGCCCCCGGGACCCGGACCGGGGCGGGAGCCACCGGAGCGGCCGCGGGGGATCCGGCCTCCTGCTGCCCGCCCGGCGCGGTGACCCGCGTCTCGTGGGAGGCCGCCGGGCCTCCCGTCGCTCCCGCGTCCCCGGGAAGCGCACCCGCCCGCGGGCTCACCGGCGCGCCGGCCCTCGGCGACGCTCCCGGCCCGGCGGGAAGCGCGGAAGCCGCCGGGCCAGGACGCGCGGCGGTGCCGTCCGCCCCCGTACCCGCCGCGCCCGGCCCCGCGGCCGGGGCGACGAACGACTTTCCGAGAAGATCGAGCAGGAACGCCGACGTGCGCTGCTCGGCCCTCCGTGCCTCTGCGGCCTCTGCGGCCTCTGCGGCCTCTGCGGCCCGCGGGGTGTCCGGTGCGGCCAGGGGAGCACCCTCGGCCTCCCCGGCCGTCCGGGGAACCCTGAGGACCATGCTGGCGGCACCTGGCGCCCCGACACCGCGTGCGCCCGCGGACCTGTCCTCCCTCGCGGCGCGGGCGTGTTCCAGCGTCTCCGGCCCCGCGACGACACCCCCGCCCGGCCGCATCGCCGCGTCCGAGCTCTTGATCGTGCTCTGGGCCTGCTGACTCACCGGCTCACCGTCGGGTCCGCTCATCCGGGCCAGGGCGGTCACCGTGACGTCCTGCGGGCGCCGCGGCACGGCGAGCAGCACGTCGACGGAGCCGCCCCGGGCGGGCAGGGCGCCGATCACGCACACCCCCGCCCCCCTGGGTACGGGTACCGAGGACCTGGTCTCCTCAGGGCACTCGATGCCCGCGAGCGCCTCGGCGGGGGTCGTCAGGACCGCCAGCCGCGCGTCGGAGCCCGGTCCCTGCAGGCGGATGCGGAAGCGGATCGCCTGGTCGGCGCGGCTTCCCGGCGCCCACGTACCGGTGTCGGCGGCGACGGCCAGGTCGAGGGGCGGCGCGGCCGGCTCGTCCATCTGGACGGCGTACACCCCCGTGGACCCGAGGATGAGCACCCCCGCTCCAACAGCGGACACTAACCCAGCACCACGCCACCATACGGTCACCGCATATCTCCGTTCCCCGGGTACGGACACGCGACATCGCCACGTCCAGTAGCAGTTATGTCACGTTGCGGAGTCGATCAATCCTTATTGAACCGACCTTGCCCATCGTTGAGACGACCTTGTACCGCCCGGACGATTGGAAGGTCCGCGGGGAGCCACGCCACCTCGTAAAGCTCGTCCACGCCCAGCCAGCGCAGATCCAGGTGCTCCCTCGCCTCGGGCTTGCCCTCGGCGACCACGGCGAGCCAGACCCGGAGGACGTAGCCGCCGGCGAGCGCCCAGTCGCCGCCGACGCGCTCGCCCACCTCGATCAGCACGCCGAGCTCCTCCTGGCACTCCCTGATCAGTGCCGTGTGCTCGTCCTCGCCGGGATCGACCTTCCCCCCGGGAAGCTCCCACCCTCCGGCCAGCTCGGGAGGGTCGGCACGCTGGGCGGCGAGCAGTTTTCCGTCACCGTCGACGATGGCTGCGCCCACAACGACCTTTTCCATGGCTCCCGATTCTGTCAGCCCTGCTCCCGCGCCTTGAGTTGCGCGAGGATCTGAGGATGTTGCAACGGCCGGGTGAATCCCACGATCCCGGTGCGCTCCCGGTAGGTGGTGACCTTGATCGGCCCGCACAACCGGCATCTCGCCTCGACCATCTTGCCCGGAGAGACCACCATTCCCACGTGCCCGGGACGGTCTGGGCCGGTTCCTGGCCCGGAGTTGAAGAAGACGAGGTCCCCCGCCTGCTCCTCTCCCTCGGGAACCTCTATGCCGAACGGCCACTGGCCGAACGTGGTGCGCGGGATGGTCAGGCCGACGCTCCGGTAGGCCATGTAGATGATCCCCGAGCAGTCGTAGCCGGCCGGGCCCGTGCCGCCCCAGATGTAGGGCTTGCCGCGCTGGGCCAGCGCGTACTCGAGGATCGCGGCCACCGTGCTCGTCGGCGCCGCCTCCAGCATGGGCTCGTCGCAGCTCTCGTCCGCCTCGGGCGGGGTCGTGACCTCGCCGTCCTTGGCGTACTTCCCGGCGATCTCCATGACCTGGTCGACGTACCACCAGGCACGGTTGTAGACGAACAGCGAACGCCGCACGTCCTCCGGCGCGCCGTTCCGCTTCAGCATCTTCGCCGCGCCTAGGATGGCGTCCGCCGGGTTGTACACGTCGGCCCAGCCGTCTCCGTCGCCGTCGGAGGCGTAGCCGTTGAACGTGGACGGGATCTTGATCTTGGCCTTGCCGCCCCACGTGCTGATGAGAAACTGCATCGGCCCGGCGGCGCCCGCGTAGTTGGTGCCGCTCCGCACGCCGGGGAGCGTGGAGCGGCCGTGGTTGGTCTCGCGCTTGCCGACCCCGGCGAGCACGTTCCACTGCACGCCGACCTTCCGGCCGTGCTCGCGGTACAGCTTCAGATACTCCTCGGGGATGTCGGACGTCGCGGTCTCCGACAGGTCCTCCGCCGCCTGCGCGTTCTCCCCGCAGTCGGGTTGCGTCTCCCCGGTGACCGACGGGAAGGACGGGAAACTGCTGATCATCATCATCGGCGCCATGATCAGCGTGATCAGGCAGAGCCCGGCGACTCCGAGGATCAGGGCGAGCCGGAGGTGTTTGCCGTCCCTCATGCGACCTCGCCGCCCGTCCCGCCGCGCCGGTACACGACCCCGCCGCGCATCCACTCTCGCCCGTACACGACCCCGCCGCGCCGGTACACGACCCCGCCGCGCATCCACTCTCGCCCGTACACGACCCCGCCGCGCCGGTACGCGATCCCGCCGGTCATCCGGTCGCGCCGGTCTCGAAGGGCTGGTCGTCCCCCTCCTGGCCGGAGTCGGCGGGCTGAAGGTCGTGGACCCGCCATTCCGCGCCGACCTGGATGAGCGTGACGGCGTACTCCGCGGTCCTCTCGTTCACCCCGCTCCTGGCCGTGACGTTCTGGGTGCCGACGACCACGAAGACCACCGAGGCGCTGTCGATCTGCCGGATCCCCTTCACGCGCGCAGTCCCGACGGAGACGACCTCGTCGGCCTTGTTCGCCTCGACGGTGCCCGGCGAGGTGACGGTCCGCAGCAGCGCCCCCGAGAACTCAGTCGTGACGTATCCCTTGAGACGGTCGCCGTAGACCGCCGGATCCTCGTCGTAGCTGAAGGTGCCGTACTCGGCGGTGAACCGCTGCGCGTAGTCGGCGGCCGCGGCCAGCTCCTGCTTCGTCATCGGCAGGTAGGAGTAGACGTCGAAGGGCGCGTTGCTGGCCGTCGCCGCCGGGCGCGCAGGCTCCGCGGCCGGTTCCCTGCCTGACGCCACCGTGCGGGTGACGCCCGCCGGCTCCGCCCGGGTCTCCGGGCCCTCCCCGGTGTCCGACCACATGGTCACGTAGACGCCGACCGCGGCGAGTATCACGACCAGCACCGCGAAGACGGCTCCCCGCCGGCTGCCTCCCTCGATCATCGTCAGTCCTTGCCGCGGTTGGACGGACGCAGCCAGAACGGCGGCGGCTCACCGGCCTCCCCGCCGCGCTCCGCCCGCCTGGTGATCCAGAGCGGCGGCGCCTCGGACGACCTGCCTCCGGAGTCCCGGTTCCGCGAACCACCGGAGCTCCGCGAGGAGCCACCGCCGCCGAAGATGCTCCCGCCGGAGCCTCCGGACCCCGAGGAGCCACGCGAGGACCCGCCGCCGTTACGCGATCCCGAACCGGAGCCGCCCCGCGAGGAGCCGGAACCCGAGGAACCCCGGGAGGAGCCGCCGCCGCCGAAGATGCTCGTGCCCGAGCGGCCGCCCCCCGAGGAACCGGAGGAACCCGAGGGCCTGCCCGCCGAGGGCGCCGAGGGCCTGACCGCCGGCGCACCGGACGACCTGCCGCCCGAGGACGACCCGCCGCCCGAGCCTCCCTGCGGGGCCCAGCCGCCGGAACGGCCGCCGAACCAGCCGCCCGACCCGCCCGAACCGCCCGACCCGCGCCCGGAGGAGCCTCCGGACCTGGTTGGGGACGCGCCGCCTCCCGTACCGGCTCCGGAGAGGTTGAGCGGCGGCGCCGCGCCGGGGCGGGCCGCGGTGACCGGCCTTCCGGTGCCCCTGCGCCGCCCGGCCGCCTGGGAGTCGGTGTCGAGCGGAGCCGGTTGCGCGCCTGCGGGGACCCGGGTGCCCGACGGTGTGGCCGGCGTGGCACCGCCGTCCTCGCCGCGGACCCTGCCCTGGGCGACCGAGGCGGCCGCCGCCGCGCCGACGGAGGCTCCGCCGGCCATCGCGGCCGCCTGCAGCATCGGCTCGGCCTTGCGCATGCCCCACCGGCCCGCCCTGGCCGCCGCGACCGGCGGCAGCACGGACGCGGCCCGCTGCAGGGTCGGCGCGGTCGCCGCGTCGCCGAGCATCCGGGTGGTGAGCGTGTGCCCGTCCATGGACGAGAACAGATGCTGGAACGGCCGCCGGTAGAAGAACACCGCGATCGTCAGGATCGCCATGAACATGACCTGCATGCCCCACGGCATCGCCGTGGAGATGATCAGGGCGTAGCCGTACACGAGCACGCCGAGGACGAGGGCGAGCACGGCCTGTCTGAGCAGGGTGCCTATCAGCATCTCCACCCAGCGCATGGCGATGATCCGCCCGGATCCCGGATGGACGCCGATCAGCAGGAAGACCGGCGCGAGGATCAGCAGCAACAGGAAGCCGACCTTGAGGACCAGCAGCGAGACCGCCACCAGGAAGATCAGCAGTCCCGCGACCACCGCGGCCATGAGGGCGCCGATCGCGACCCCCAGGCGGCTCGTCCAGTCCTTGCCCTGGAAAAGGGGGAAGACCGGCGTGTTCTGCAGCTTGTCGGCGACCTCGGTCTCATATCGTGCCTGGTGGGAGTTCGCCTCCGGCATCTGCTCGGCCTTCATCTCGGCCGCGTCGATCGTCTGGATCTCCAGCAGTTTCGCGCCGAACACCTTGATGATGGGAGCGTCGGCGTCGGCCGTGCCGAACTGGCCCATCAGCCACGGCTTGCAGACCAGGGTGGACCAGAGCGCGTCGGAGTTCTGCTCGACGCCGGGCACGCCGCTCTGGCCGTACCCGCCGCTCTTGACCTGCGGGTTGGCGTCGCCCTTGGCCGGCAGGCAGGAGGTCCCGCCCGCGCCGGGGAGCCCGGAGAAGGCGGAGTTGACCACCTCGCCGGTCTTGTCGGTGACGACCTTGCCCAGCCCCGTGAGATCGCCGGGGCGGCTGAAGAACCAGACCGCCACGGTGACCGCGAGGACCATCCAGATGACGCCCTCGGCGGTGGTGGTGGCGCGCTTGCGGATCAGCCCGTACCAGGCCAGCCAGATGGCGCCGAGGATCACCAGCGGCCGCAGGTACGGCCAGTACATGGCGTCGGCCAGGCGGACCACCATGTCGTCGACGACGTTCTTGATCGATTCCAGCGGGCCCTCGGTGGCCGCCGCCTGGTAGGTCGTGATGGTCAGCCTGTCCAGCGCCTTGGCCCACAGGAAGACCGTGTTGGCCATCGCGTTGCCCATCACCGCCGCGATGTCGTCGCAGCCGAGCAGGTGGGTGTGCCAGAACTGGCCGCTCATGCCGTACGTCGCGTAGTTGCCCTGCACCGCCGGGGCCTGTGCCGCCGGGGCACCCGGCTGGGCTCCCGGCTGGGCTGCGTCGGGAAGCGGCGGCTGGATCAGGCCGTCGACGCCTCCGGCGACCATGTCCGGGGACAGGTCGGGAGACATGTCGCAGGGGGCCGCGGCGACGGCCGTGGACGTGTCGGCGGGGAACACCAGCGGCAGCGCGAGGAAGGCGGCCAGCGCCACCAGCCCGATGGCGATCCGCCTGCCCAGCCGTCCCCTGCGGGAACCCCTCTCGCGGGAGCCCGTCGCCTCGCGAGGCCCACGAAGCCCGCCGCGCACGCCAAGCCCTTTCGGCCCCTTGAGGGACCGTCTCTCTCGAGAGCCCTCAAGCCCCTTGCGGGAGCCTTTCATGACCGCACCTCCAGCGCCGCAGCCCCCGGCCTACCGACTCTGTCGCCCCCAGGAAGATCATGCACTTTCTCGTCGGGTTTGTCGTGGGTCGGATTCGTGTCCAGCCAGCGCAGCAGCTCATCCGAGATCAGGTCCACCCCGATACGGCCCGCGCGACCGTCCAGATCCCGGAAGACGCATTCGCCGTTGCCGAGCGAGCGCAGCACCGCCTTGTGCTCCTCGGACGGTTCGACCCCGAGCAGCGCCATCACGTGCTCCACCTCGACCCGTTCCGTGGAGCGGAACGCGAAGACCGACGACAGGCAGTTCGTCACCTGCTCGCTCAGCAGGTCTCCGGCGTTCTGCGAGACCAGGACCAGCGCCGTGTTGCGGGAGCGGCCCATCCGGCTGACCTCGGGCACCAGCTTGGCGCCCTCGGGGGTAGAGGTGATCGCCCACGCCTCGTCCAGGAAGATCGCCTTGGGCGTCCGCCGGTCCAGGCCGTTCATCAGACCCCGCGCGAACTGCGCGACGAGGTAGAGCAGCGCCACCGACAGCCTCTGCTCGTACGAGTAGTCGTCGCGGCCGGTGGAGGCGTCGGGCAGCGTCAGGCCGCCCAGGGTGAAGACCGTGGTCCAGCCCTCGGTGTCGATCTGGTCGCCGCCCGAGGGGTCGAAGCAGAGCCTGGCCAGATGCATGTCCGACATGGAGCGGAGCACCGCGCCCAGGTTCTTGGAGGCGGCGTCCTCGGTCCGCTCCAGGAAGTCGACGACCTTGCCCAGCGACGGGTCCTCGGCGTTGGACACCGCGGCGACCGCCTGGATCATCGCCGACTCGCGTTCCTCCGACATACGGGGCAGCAGCAGACGCAGGGTCTCGGTGGCCATCGTCTTCTTGGCCGCCAGGTCGTCGCCGAACGAGAACGGGTCCAGCAGGCCGGGAGCCGCCGAGCCCAGGGGGATGATCCGCGCCTTCCTGCCCCGCTTCTTCAGCAGCTGCACCAGCGAGTCGGCGTCGCCCTTGGGGTCGATGACCGCGACCGTCACCCCGCGCAGCGCCATCTGGTAGATCATCAGCAGTGCCAGCGTGGTCTTGCCGCCGCCGGGTTCGCCGGTGATGGCGATGGCCGTCGGCCGGTTGCGCGTCGCCGCCACCAGCGGGTCGAAGTGCACGATGCTGCGGGCCCGGCCCAGGGTCTCCCCGACGTACGGGCCCATCCAGCCCGAGGCGCTCTCGTCCACCCGGTCGCCCAGGTCGACGGTGGCGGTGGCCATGCCGCCCGCGATGGTGCGCAGCGGCTGCCGCTGCGCGTAGGCGTTGACCCGGACCCGCTCTCCCGGCAGCGTCTCGCAGAACAGCGAGAACTGGTCGCCGGTGGAGTTGACGATGTCGATGCCCATGTCGCGGTAGTGCTCCACGACCGCCTCGACCCGCTGCACGCAGATCTCCTCGGTCGGGGCCGACACGATCAGGCGGTGCCAGCCGTACACGAACGGCAGGCGCTCCTTGGTGATGCCGTGCTCCAGCATCCGGGCCGCGTCGATCTGCTCGGCCAGGGCCAGCGGCGCCTCCGCGCCCGCCTCGCGGATGTGGATGTCCATGTCGCGGGCGTGGGCGAGCTTGCGCGCCACGTCCTTGCTCGCCTTGACCGGCGGGATCAGCCGCATCCTCGAACTGATCTCCACGGGGAAGGGCAGCTGGTCGGCGAAGTGCATCCACGGCTCGCCGTCGGGGAAGGGCATGAGGTCGGGGAAGCGGGCGAAGGACATGTGCGCCACGTAGGAGTCGCCCTGTGGCTGCTCGATGCGCAGCAGTGCCCTGCCGTTGTGGATCTGTCCCTCGACGAGGGACTCGATCTCCCCCTGCCCCCACCGGCGCTTGGGGCTCGCCGAGGCCGGAGGGTCGCCGAGGGACCCGGTCGTGGCGTGCTGGAAGAGCCAGGCGAGCTCGACGGAGGTGGCGTGCCTGGCGTACAGCGCGCTGGCGGACAGCGCCCTGCCCAGCCGCTCCGCCTGCTCGGACCACTTGGCGATCTCGGCCTTGGGGACGTGGTCGTCCTCGATGCCCAGGGCCTTCTCGCTGCGCTGGTAGAAGCCGAAGAGCTGCGAGAGGACCCCGGTGCCCAGCTGCCGCCCGCGCGTGCCGAGCCGTACGCCGAGGTAGACCTCCTTGGTCCAGAAGTCCTTGGCCCAGACGTGGCGGTACATGTCCTCCAGGTAGTCGCGCCAGCCCGGCCCCTCGTCGGAGGTGGCGTTCAGCGCCATCGCCCACTCGGCGGCGGGGTAGGTGCGGTGCGCCACGCGCAGGTGGACCTCGGCGTCGGGCATGCGGATGGCGGCCAGCGCGATCGTGATGTTGGTGGCCAGCGCCTCCCGCTCCTCGGGGGTGATGAACTCGTAGCTCACGGTGGGAAGCCTGAAGTAGGCCCAGACCGACGAGTCGGTCAGCAGGATCCGATCATCGAAGTATCGGACGGCCAGGCGGCTGCGCGTCCGGGAGGCGCGGCTCACAGCCCCTCCCCCACCGCTCGCGCGGCCCCGTCTCCACGGCCTCCGGACCCCTCGCCGGCCCGGATCCCGTCGCACCCGCTCGCCCGCGCCTCGCCCGGCCCGCCCCGACGAACCCCGCCAAGGCGGCCCGTACCGGCCTGCTCCGGTCCGTTCCGGCCCGGCCCGGCCGTACGAACCTCGTACGACCCGTTCACCCGCGCCCGGTCCGACCCGCCCACCCGGACGCCGGCCTGCCCGCTCACCACCTGCACCTCGTCTCGCCCGTTCACCACATCTCCTCGCGCCCGGGGGATCACTGGGCTAGTTCCTCCTCGCTGGGTCGACCCGCCTGAACCGTTCCGAAGCCCGCCACGACGACACCGGCCAGGGCGAGGTACGCCCGGCGGCCCGGTGCCCTCAGGTGGGACGGTTCCACCCGATCGGCCCTGCCGGGGGCCAGCGCGTCCTCCCAGGGAACCCGGACGATCGCCCGGCACCTGCCCCGCGCGACCGCCTCCGCCTGTTCCACGTCGGCCATGCTGCGGCGGCTCACCCCGTTGACGACCATGACCGCCCGGTGGCGCAGGTCGGCGCAGCCGTGCCCGTCGAGCCACTCGTAGGTCATGGCCACCGCGTCCGGCCCGTCCTCGCTGGCCGGGACGACGAGGACGAGCTGATCGGCGTAGGGGAGGACCCGTGCGGCCAGGGCCGCCGCCGGGTCCACGACGATCGTCTTGTAGTGCCGGTCGAGCATGTCCATCGCCTGGCCGAGCCGCCGGTCGGAGAAGAGCGTGCGGTCCGACAGGCGCTGCTCGGCACCGGCGTCGCTGTCTCCGGCGAGGACCTCCAGCCCCGAGGCGCAGCGGCTGGTGTAGGCGCGCATGCCGAGGTATCCCTGGACGTTGTCGAGCCCGGAGAGCAGGGAGCTCAGGGTCTCGGGCGACTCGCCCTGGATCCTGCCGGACAGGGCGTGGGAGCCGGTGCTGGCGTCGACCGCGAGAATCCGGTCCTCCCGGTAACGGGCGAGGGTGTGGCCGAGCATGAGCGCGGTCGTGGTCTGCCCGGCGCCGCCGGTGCAGCCCAGGACCACCACCCGGCGGCTGCCGCTGAACACCGCCCTGGCCCGCGCCTCGTCGATCTCCGAACCGTCCGTACGGCCACCGCCGCCGGGTCCGATCACCACCTGGGCGAGCCGCCGCCAGCCGCCCGAGGAGTCCCGGCCGACCACCGACTCCACCCGGCGGACCCTGGTCTCGGCCTCGCCGCGCGGGGAACCGGTCACCGGCACCGCGGGGGTGACCGGATCCGCCGTGGCCGATCCCGACGGGACCGCGCGGATCGACATGCCGCCTCCCTGGACGCCTCCTTGGACGCCGGTACCCGCCGGGGCACCGGGCCCTGCCTGCGCGCCCGCGTTCCTCTCCGGCGGCCAGGCCTGCGACGTGCCGGCGGGCCGCCCGATCGGCGCGGGCTGCCCCTTGCGGTGCTGGCGCCGCGCGCTCTCCTCGTCCTGCCTGTCCTGCCTGTCCTGCGGGAGCCCGGCCGCCTCCGCGGCGCGGTGCCCGATCGGCGCCGGTCCGACGAACCTCGGCACGAAGGACGGAACGGCCGGGGCGGAGGGTTTCCGGGCGGGGTCGGGCACGACGGCCGACCGCTCGGCGGGCACCGCACGGGCCGGGGCGGGCGTCTCCACCCGAGGCGGCTCGGAAACCGAGGGCGGCGGCACGGCCGGGGCCTCCGGCCGCTGCCGGACCGAAGGCTTCGGGGTGGGGGCGACGGTCTCGGAGGGCGCAGAGGGCACAGAGGGCGCGGCGGGCGCGATCACCTCGGGGGGCGAGACCGGCGGGGTCGACGCGGGAGGCGCGGCCGGGGCGGCCGGGGCGGGAGGCGCGATCGGGGCGGTCGCGGCGCGCTGGGCCTCGGCGGAGGCCGCGAGCCTGCGCAGGCGCCGCAGCGCCTCGGTGCCGATGGGGGCGGCCGGAGCCGCGGTCGCGCCGGACGCCGCCGGGGCCTCGTCCTTCGAGTCGCTCGCCCGCCCCTCGGCGGATCCGGCCGCCGGAACACGATCCGCCCGCCCCCCGGACCGTCCGGTGGAGCGGTCGGCGGACGGCCGCGAGACCGAGCCCGCGACCGGCGTGCCGGGCACGGACCCGGCGTCCTCGGTGGGCGCGGTGGGCGCGGTGGTCCTGGAGTCCCTGGAGCCTGACGCGGCGGTCTCGGACTCCTTGGAGTCCTTGGAGTCCTTGGAGGCGGGAACCTCGGAGGCGGCCCCGGGCTCGACGAGATCGGAGGTCGGGGTCGCGACGGGCACCGAGAGGGACGACACGACAGGCAGGGGCGCGGAAGTCACGGAAGGCATCGGGAGAACGACGGGGACGACGACCGGGGGCGTCTCGACGGCCCAGGAAGTCTCGACGGCCGAGGGCCGGCCGAGAGCCGGGGCGGCGCCCTGGCGGGGGGCGTGGACCTCGGCCCAGGCGACGCGCTCGCGGGCCACCGGAGCGGTGGCGGCGGCCGCCGCGGCAGCGGCCACGGCGGGACGCACCTCGCGCGAGCGGGCGGCGGCGCGCTTGGACTGGGCGTGCCTGGCCTTGCGCGACGCCTTGACCCGTACGGCCGCGTGCTGCGGCGCGGCCCGCCAGATCCGCCCGGTCAGCGTGACCTCGGCGGGCTCGGAGAGAGGGGCCATCCGGCACCAGGTGCGCGGCTCCCCCACGTAGCGGGCCTGCGACTGGAGCAGCTCGGTGAGCCTCTTGCTCTCGATCACCGGCCGGGTGGAGAGCCAGGTGACGACACCGGGCGGCACCAGGTAGAGCACGTGCCAGGGGGCGGCGAAGGGCAGGCCGAGCAGGTAGAGAAGCAGCGACCACGGGGCCAGCACTCCCACGAACCCACCGATCCAGACGATCGGGAGCGGCATCGGCAGCCGTAGGTCGTACAGCTTGTAGAGCCGCTTCTCGATCCTCCAGATATTGGTGTACGTGGGCAGATCCACGTGATCCTCCTCTCCGCCTCTCCTTGTTTGACCGTTCGAACCCGGTCTCAACCCCCCGAGATGCCCAGTGCGCCCGCGATCGCCTTGGCAGTCACCTCGATGATGTTCGGCACGTAGAAGATCACTCCGATGGCGATCGCCAGGATGATGAACTGGACGAACCTGGTGATCTCACGGGTGAAGAGGAAGAAGAGGGCCACCACCGAGACGATGACCAGGAAGAGTGGGGCGAAGAAGCTGCGGAGGAAGTCAGCGAGGCCTTCGGTGTTGACGCCCGCCGGAGGAGCTGTGGGCTGAGCGAGCTCTATCGCGCTCAGCAGCATGGTCTTGAGAATCACTTCTTGTCCTCCGTACTCACGATCGTGCCCGCCGGGCGGCGACGGGCCCTCGGCGCGTAAGCGCGGGGACCCGGATCGGCGGCTCATCGATCAGGGGGGGTCTGCTCACCGTGGACCGGCACCATTCGATCATGCGTTACCCCGCCACAGATCGGTATGCGCCGCGGATGTCCTTGACGAACCATTTGTCGCCTTGCTTGACCATGGTGAGCAAGTAGGACTGTTCCAGCTTGCCTCCTGTTTGGCCGGGGTCGGCGGGTTCCGGCTCGGCGGACGGCTCCGCCTTCGACGGGACACCCCACAGAACCGTCGCGGTCACCTTGCGGGTGGTTCCCCCTGCGAGGGGCACCATGAAGTCCTTGAGCTGCTGGAAGGTGAACGCGCCCCCGAACCCCTGCAGGGTGACCCCGGCGTCGGCGTACTGCTGCAGCGCGGTGGTGTCACCCGCGTACGCCCTGAAGAAGTCCTCCAGCGTGGTGCGCAGTTCCTGCTCCGCGGCCCGGTCGCGCTCGGGCGCGGCCTTGGGCGGCAGGTCGGCCACCCTCGGCGCGGGCAGGATGCCCGGACGCCCGGCGACGACGAACCTCTTCGCGGCCCGGTCGTGGTGGACGGGCACCGACAGGAGCTGGCGGCGGTCATCCGACTGGTAGGCGACGGTGACGACGGCGTTGTCGGCGTCGACGACCTCGATCCCGTACGGTTGCACCGCTCCAGCGCTCATCCTGCCGAAACCGTCCCAGCCGAACTGCGCCTCGGCGCCCTCGGGCAGGTAGGGGGCGAGTCTCGACTCCCTCTCCGAGAGGCGGGCCCCGTCGAAGTTCAGGTAGACCTCGGCGAACTGGGCCGCGAAGGCGGAGGCCTGGGCCGTGGGGAATCCGCCGTCCGGCACGGACACCGCGCCGGAGGGGGCGTTCTGCTGGGTGAAGCGCTCGAAGGGCGCGCGGACCCCGTTCACCACGATGACGACGATCAGCGCCCAGAGCACGGCGCGGCCGGTCCACACCAGCCAGCGACCGCCTCCACCGGACCAGCGTCCGCGCGACGCGCCCCGCCCGCGTGCCGGAGCGCGATCGAGATCGGAATCGTCGGGAAAGTCCGGGTATGCCGACAGCTCGGGGTCGCCAGCGATCCGGGGATCACGCTGGACCGTCGACCTTCGAGCCATCACGCCTCCGCTCGCGTCAATCCTCGGCCGGTGCGGGGTCGTATCGCCGCCGATCCCATTGGCCATGGTGACGCACTTACTCTAGCCGCCCAGCCGATTCTTCCAGGAAAGCCACGCCTATGCTGCAGGCATCGCGATGACTGAGCAAACCGGGTCTGGAACGCCGACGAGGCCGCCGATGTCGCCGATGACCCGTGAAAAGCGCATTACCCCTGGCCAGCGCGTGGGCTGATTACTCAAACGCCACCCATTGCTAACTGGACGGTTCCCGGACTGTCGCGACCTGCGCATTTAACACGAAATACGTCACCCAGGGTCACAAACCCCAAATAACGTGACTCGGCACGCCCGGCCAGGGATGGATCATCGGATGGGATGGACGAGCCTCCCGGTCTGTCATCGCCCCGGAAGGGAACACCCGGCCGCCCCGCCGACGGGCCGGGACCTCCCTCGTGGCACGCGAGCGGTCAGACGTTGAAGCGGAACTCCACCACGTCGCCGTCGCGCATGACGTAGTCCTTGCCCTCGATGCGGGCCTTGCCCGCCTGGCGGGCGGAGGCGATGGATCCGGCCTCCACGAGCTCGTCGAAGGAGACGATCTCGGCCTTGATGAAGCCGCGCTGGAAGTCGGTGTGGATGACCCCGGCCGCCTCGGGGGCGGTGGCGCCCTTGCGGATCGTCCAGGCCCTGGTCTCCTTGGGGCCGGCGGTCAGGTAGGTCTGCAGCCCCAGGGTCTCGAAGCCCACCCTGGCCAGCTGGGTCAGGCCCGACTCCTCCTGGCCGACGGACTGCAGGAGCTCCAGCGCCTCGGCGTCGTCGAGCTCGACGAGCTCGGACTCGATCTTCGCGTCGAGGAAGACGGCCTCGGCCGGCGCGACGAGCGCCGACAGCTGGGCCCGGAGCCTCTCGTCCACCAGTTCGTCGGCGTCGAGGTTGAAGACGTACAGGAACGGCTTGGCCGTCAGCAGGTGCAGCTCGCGCAGGTCCTTCGGGTCGATGCCCGCGCCCTTGGCCCCGGCGTACAGGGTGGTGCCGCCGTCGAGGAGCTTGAACGCCGCCTCCGCCGCGTCGAGCGCGGCCTTGCGGTCCTTGTTGGTCCTGGACTCCTTCTGCAGGCGCGGAATCGCCTTCTCCAGCGTCTGCAGGTCGGCGAGGATCAGCTCGGTGTTGATCGTCTCGATGTCGCGTCCGGGGGCGACGCCGCCGTCCACGTGGGTCACGTCGGGGTCGTTGAAGACCCGGATGACCTGGCAGATCGCGTCGGTGTCACGGATGTTGGCGAGGAACTGGTTGCCTCGCCCCTGTCCCTCCGAGGCGCCGCGGACCAGACCCGCGATGTCGACGAACTCGACCTTCGCCGGCAGGATCTTGGCGGATCCGAAGATCTCGGCCAGCTTCTCAAGACGCGGGTCGGGAACGCCGACGATGCCCACGTTGGGCTCGATGGTGGCGAACGGATAGTTCGCCGCCAGGGCGTTGGCGGTCTTCGTCAGCGCGTTGAAAAGCGTTGACTTGCCGACGTTGGGCAATCCGACGATGCCGATGCTCAGGCTCACGTGAGCCGAGTTTACGCGGAATGACCCACTGCTACCCGCCACGGACGGGTCACAGGTCCGAGTCACGGGCACGGGCGGGGCCGGTTCCGGTCCGGAAGCGGGCCGGCTTCGGGAGCGGGCCGGCTTCGGGAGCGTGTCGGCGCGCCAGAAGCGGCCGGGCCTGGAATCATGCCGGGGTGGATGTCATGGCGCTCTCCTTCCAGCTCGCGGTGGGCCTCGCCGCGGGACTCGCGATCGGGTTCCTGCTGGGCCGGGCGCGCGCCTCCTCGGGAGCCGCGGACGTCGCGGCGCGCCTGGCCGACGCCGAGGCCCGCGCGAAGATCGCCGAAGAGAAGGTCGCCTACATCGAGGGGCAGCTCTCCGAACGGTTCCAGGCCCTGTCGAGCCGGGCGCTCGACGTCAACAACCTGCGGTTCCTGGAGCTGGCGGAGACGAGACTGGCCGCCAACCGGGCCGAGGCGGCCGGCGAGCTGGAACAGCGCAAGCAGGCCGTCGAGCACCTGATCGAGCCGCTGAAGGACACCCTGGCCCGCGTCGAGACGCAGCTGCGCGACACCCAGACGGGCCAGCGGGCCGCCCACGCCGAGCTGGCCAAGCACATCGACGTCGTCCGCGAGAGCAACGAGCAGCTCCGCGCCCAGACGAGCTCGCTGGTACGGGCCCTGCAGCGGCCCGAGGCCAGGGGCAGGTGGGGGGAGCTCCAGCTCCGCAGGGTCGCCGAGATCGCCGGGATGCAGCGGTTCTGCGACTTCGACGAGCAGGTGAGCGTCACCACGCCGGACGGTGTCCTGCGGCCCGACATGATCGTGCGGCTGGCCGGCGGCAAGAACATCGTGGTCGACTCCAAGGTCTCGCTGTCCGCCTATCTGGAGGCCGCCGAGTCGGCCGATCCCGACCACCAGTCGGCCCGGCTCGACGCCCACGCCCGGCACGTGCGCGACCATGTCGACCGGCTCGCCTCGAAGCCCTACTGGCAGGCGTTCAGCCCGGCGCCGGAGTTCATGGTGCTGTTCATCCCCGGCGAGGCGTTCCTCGCCCCGGCCCTGGAACGCGACCCCGCCCTGCTGGAGTACGCCATGCGGCGCCGGGTCCACATCGCCACGCCCACCACGCTGATCACCATGCTCCGCACCGCGCAGTACGCCTGGCAGCAGGCCGCGCTCGGCGAGAACGCGCGGGCGATCTTCGAGGTCGGCAAGGAGCTGTACGAGCGGCTGAGCAGCATGGGACGCAACGTCGACGCCCTGGGCCGCTCGCTGAGCCGGGCCGTGGAGTCGTACAACAGGACGGTCGGCTCGCTGGAGACCCGGGTGCTGGTGAGCGCCCGCAAGCTGAACGATCTGGGGCTGGTCGAGACCGACCTGGACACGCCGCAGGCGGTCGAGGACCTGCCGCGCGCCCTGACCTCGCCGGAACTGCTCACGCAAGAGGAGCCAAGCTCACCTCTCGTATCCCGCCTGAACGGTAGGTTGGCCAACGACCTGCCCTAGAAACTGTTCCCTGACGGCTCCGGCGGCCGGACACTGGAGACATCGGGGTCGACGACGCGGAGGTCCGCGAGGGCCGGGCAGGGTCAAGGGGGCGAGTGGTGGACGAGCGAGGCGGCGTGCAGCCGGCCGGCGGGGTGATCGCATGAGTGAGCTTGACCGGACCGCGGGCATCCGGCTGACCGTCCGGGGCGCGCTGGCCTTCGTACTGGCGTCCACGCTGGTGGGCAGCCTGCTGCAGGCGTTGCTGGGAGTGGCGGCGCTGACCGGGGCGGCGTTCGTGGCCGGTTGCGTGGCCGCCGCGTCGCTCGTGAACCGCCGGGACCTGCTGTCGCTGGTGGTGTCCCCGCCCCTGGTCTTCTTCGTGACCACCGCGCTCATCGAGGCGGTCCGCTCCCTGTTCGCGGCCACCCCCGTCCAGGCCTTCGGCCTGGGCATGTACACGGCGCTGTCGCAGGGAGCCCCCTGGCTGTTCGGCGGCTCGTTCCTGGTGCTGGTCATCGCCTGGCGCCGCGGCCTGACCCGCTGCGTCCGGGAGCTGCGCGAGGAGCTCAAGGCGACCAAGGCCTCGGTCCCCCGCCCGAGGAGCGGCGGCGACGGCGGCGACGGCGGCACCGCCTTCGCCCCCGAGCCCGAGGGATACTTCGAGCCCAAGGTGTACGGCACCCCGCGCGAGGGGCAGTAGCGGCCGGGTGTGAGGCCTCGCCGGTGAGCGAGGCCTCGCCTGAGGGTCCCCGGGTGACGGGGTCTCCCGAGGGGGCGCCTGATCGGAGCCGCGTGATCCGGATCCGTGATCAGACCGTGGCGCGCAGGTCCTTGCGCAGCTCGTGCGGGAGCGCGAAGCGCACGCTCTCGTGGACGGACTCGACCTCTTCGACGTCCTCGAAACCGTTCCGCGCCAGGCGGGCCAGGACCTCGGCGACGAGCTCCTCGGGCACCGAGGCGCCACTCGTCACGCCGACCGTGGTGACGCCGTCGAACCAGGCGTCGTCGATGAGCGAGGCGTCGTCGACCAGGTAGGAGGCGTCGGCCCCGTGGTCGAGGGCGACCTCGACCAGCCGCTTGGAGTTGGAGGAGTTCTCCGAGCCGACGACGATGACCAGCTGGGCCTGGGCGGCGATCTCCTTGACCGCGACCTGGCGGTTCTGGGTGGCGTAGCAGATGTCGTCGCTCGGGGGGTCGATCAGGTTGGGGAAGCGCTCCTTGAGCCGGGAGACCGTCTCGGTCGTCTCGTCCACCGACAGCGTGGTCTGTGACAGCCAGACCAGCCGATCGGGATCCTTGACCCGCACGGTGTCGACCGAGTGCAGGCCGTCGACGAGCTGGACGTGGTCGGGCGCCTCGCCCGCGGTGCCCTCGACCTCCTCGTGGCCCTCGTGGCCGATGAGGAGGATGTCGTAGTCCTGGGAGGCGAAGCGCTTGGCCTCGTTGTGCACCTTGGTCACCAGGGGGCAGGTGGCGTCGATCGTCTTGAGGCTGCGCAGGGCGGCCTCCTGGTGGACGGCCGGGGAGACCCCGTGGGCGGAGAAGACGACGATGGCGCCCTCGGGCACCTCCTCGGTCTCCTCGACGAAGATCGCCCCGCGCTGCTCCAGCGTCTTGACCACGTGGGTGTTGTGGACGATCTGCTTACGAACGTAGATCGGGGCACCGTACTGCTCCAGTGCCTTCTCCACGGCCTGCACCGCACGATCAACCCCCGCGCAGTAACCACGGGGCTTCGCCACTAGTACGCGTCGGGTCGCGGGGGTGTCTGAAGTCATGCTCTTATGCTACGTGGACACGCCCGCGAGACAGCCCATACGTCCCACAGGTTCATGCGGCACAAGTCTTGCCACACTAGCCTTCTCGATACAGACCTCCCAGGGAGACGATATGTCAGTCCCCGACATGATCCGCAATGTCACACAAAAGGCAAAAGACCTGCCGCTGCACATGTTGCAGAGCGCGCTGAGCGGGGTCGGCCAGGCCCTGCTCCTCGGCGACCGCGTCCGGAACAGGTTCAAGGGCACCTCCGGCCAGGGCGAGACCGACGAGCCCCTCGGGACGGCCGGAGACAGCCCCGCGAAGACCGGCGAGAAGACCGCGGACCAGGCGGGGGAGCCCACCCGCCGCGAGCCCGTCATCTTCGCGCCGCGCCCGGAGAAGGCCGCGAGCAGGCCCGCCGCCGAGAGCAACGGGACCAGGACCACTCCCGACCCGGTCATCTTCAGCCCCACCAAGCCCGACACCGCGACGCCCTCCGCCCCCGAGGTCAAGGCTCCCGAGGCCGGGGCCGAGGCCGTCGACGCCCCGGCCGCCGCCGGAACCACCGAGGCACCCGCCGCTCCGGAGGCCGAGACCGCCACGGCGAAGCCCGCCGAGACCGTCGCCGCGGAGGCCCCCGCCGCGGAGCCGAAGACCACGCAGGCCCCCGCCGCCCCGGAGGCGAAGACCACGGAGGCCCCGGCCACCGCCGAAGCCGCCGAAGCCGCCGAAGCCGCCGAAGCCGCCGAAGCCAAGGTCGCGGAGGCCCCGGCCGCCGAGCCCACCAAGCCCGCCGAGCTCGAGGTCACCGAGAGCGCCGCCACAAAGGCCACAAAGGCCACAAAGGCCACGGAGACCACCGCCCCCGAGGCACCCGCCGCCGATGCCGAGGCTCCCGCCAGGAAGCCCAGGACCACCCGGGCCAAGGCTCCCGTCGCGAAGCCCGAGGCCGCGGAGCCCCAGGCCGCCGAGGCGAGCGCGGTCGCCGAGACCCCCGCCAAGAAGCCCCGGGCCACCCGGGCCACCCGGGCCAAGGCCAAGGCTCCGGCCAACGAGGCCGCCGCGCCCGAGACCGTGGAATCCAAGGCCGTGAGTTCCAAGGCCGCGCGGTCCAAGGCCGCGCAGTCCGGGACCACCGCGCCCGAGGCCGCCCAGACCGCTCCGAAGGCCAGGGCGACCAGGACCCGCAAGACCGCCAAGGCCGCCCCCGCGGAGACCGTGGCCGAGAACACGACCGAGAGCGCGGAGAGCGGCGCCCTGACGAGCGCCACGGAGAGCAGCACGGCGAACGCCTCCGCGGAGGCCGTGCTCGAGACCCCCTCGGCGGTGAAGGTCGAGGTGACGAAGGTCGAGACCGCGAAGCCTGAGACCGCGGACGCCGCGGTGGTCGAGGTGACGGAGACCAGGGCCGCGGTCCCCGAGGCGGCCGAGGCGACCGGTTCCTCCACGGCGACGACCGGCACGCCCGCCGAGCCGCTGCCCGGTTACGCGGAGCTGACGGTCGCGTCCCTGCGGGCGCGGATGCGCGGCAGGACGGCCGAGCAGATCCTGGAACTGATCACCTACGAGCGGGCCACCACCAACCGCGAGACCGTCGTGCGGATGTACGAGAACCGCCTGGCCAAGCTGGAGACCGCGGAATAGTCACGTCCGGCGCGTAGGCTCCCGGCCATGAGCTCGAAGACCACCCCTGAGCAGCCCCTCCCGGTTCGCACGGTGTTGCAGATGGTCGGCGGCTGGATCGGCAAGCTCGGCACCGTCTGGGTCGAGGGGCAGATCACCGAGCTGACCGCCCGCGGCGGCACGGTGTTCCTGACGTTGCGTGACCCGGTGGCCAACGTGTCGGCCCGGGTCACCTGCCCGCGCGGCGTGTACGAGGCGACCCTCCCCCGGCCGGTGGACGGCGCGAGGATCGTGGCCCACCTGAAGCCCGACTTCTGGGTCAACAAGGGTTCCTTCGCGTTCACCGCGCTGGAGTTGCGGCCGGTCGGGGTCGGCGAGCTGCTGGCGCGGCTGGAGCGGCTGCGCCAGCTGCTGGCCTCCGAGGGGCTCTTCGGTGTCGACAGGAAGCGGCGGCTGCCGTTCCTGCCGGGCACGGTCGGCCTGATCTGCGGTCGTGACTCGGCCGCCGAGCGCGACGTGCTGGAGAACTCGCGGCGCCGCTGGCCCGCCGTGCGGTTCAAGGTCGAGCCGGTGGCCGTGCAGGGGCCGTACGCGGTCGGCGAGGTCACCGAGGCGCTGCGCAAGTTCGACGCGGACGGCGAGGTCGACGTCATCGTGGTCGCGCGCGGCGGCGGGTCGATGGAGGACCTGCTGCCCTTCTCGGACGAGGCCCTCGTCCGGGCGGTGGCGGCGTGCCGCACGCCCGTGGTCAGCGCGATCGGCCACGAGCAGGACAACCCGCTGCTCGACCTCGTCGCCGACGTGCGCGCGTCCACGCCGACGGACGCGGCGAAGAAGGTCGTGCCGGACGTCGGCGAGCAGATGACGCTGATCCGCCAGCTCCGCGACCGGGGCCGCAGGGTGGCGGGCGGCTGGCTCGACCGCGAGACGGCCTGGCTGGCGGCGGCCCGCTCCCGGCCCTCTCTCGCCGACCCGGTGCGCGAGGTCGAGCGCAGGGCCGAGCAGGCCGAGCAGCTCAGAGACCGGGCGAGACGCTCCCTCACCGCCTCCCTGGACCGCGCCCAGGATTCGCTGGAGCACCTGCGCGCCCGCCTGGTCTCGCTGTCCCCGGCCGCCACGCTGGAGCGCGGCTACGCGATCGTGCAGCGCCCCTCGGGCGATGTCGTACGTCTCGCGAGCGAGGTCTCCCCCGGTGACGAGCTGACGGTGCGCTTCCCCGACGACCGGGTGACGGTCAGGAGTGAGACCGCCACGTGAGCGAGGGATAGCCGTCGTCGACGAAGCCGAACTGCCGGTAGAGGGGCTCGGCGTCGGAGGTCGCGTGCAGGTCGACCCTGTGGACCCCGCTGTCGCGGTACCACTCCAGGAGGGCTCCCATGATCGCCCGGCCGTGGCCCCGGCGCCGGTGCCGGGGGTCGGTGGCCATGCCCTGGACGTAGCCGTAGCGGCCGTCGGGGAGGGAGGGGCCGGGGAAACGCTGGAAGATGAGGCCGATCCCGCAGGCCGCCAGTCCTCGGGGGGCGTCCACCACGTAGACGGCCGTGTCGGAACTGCCCAGCCGCTCCTCAAGGCTCTCCGCGTAGGCCCCCTGCCACTCCTCGTCGATGGGGTAGGTGCCGTCCTGAGCCATCCGGTCGGCCAGGACCTCACGGAGACGCACCAGCTCGGGGATGTCCTCGGGGGTCGCGTCGCGAACACTCATCCGAGCATCCTCCCAGCCGTACGCCGCGGTGGAGCGACCGGGGAGGCGCCTTGTGGATCACCCGCGGGCGGCCGGTACGGCGAGCCGGGGCGCCGCCGGGTGGGCGTCACCGGTGAGACCGTGCCGTGACCACGCCGGGTGGACGTCACGGGCTGAAGATCCCCGGGACACGACCTAAGGTGGGAGGTGTGGCCGATGAGAAGACACCGTCGTACGAGCAGGCGCGCGAGGAGCTGACCGAGGTGGTCCGCAGCCTTGAGGCGGGCGGGCTCACTCTGGAACAGTCGATCGAGCTCTGGGAGCGCGGCGAGAGGCTGGCCGCGGTCTGCGAGGAGTGGCTCCAGGGGGCCAGGGTGAAGCTCGCGGCGGCCATGGCGCAGCGGCGGCAGCCCGACCCCGCCGGAGACGCCCCCTTCTGAGCCTTCTGAGCGGCCCGGTCCGAGCGCGCCCGCGCCAACGGTCACCTCGTGTTCGGCGTCGTCCGGACGGTCCTCGCGGTCACGTGACGGTCCGGCCCGGAGCTCCCGGTCGAGGGCGAGGAGTCTGGCCGCCGTTCCTTGAAGCGTCCGCCAAAGCGGCTTCTCCCGAAGAAACTCCACCCGGCCGTGGCGCACCGGGTCACCGTCCCCGTCGGCACGGGCGGCCCGGGACGGTCACATCACGGCCACCGCCGTCGCCTCGGGTCGCGGACGGCGGGCGGCGCGGCGGTCCGCGACGAGGAGGGACAGCAGGCCGGCGAGGGTCCAGAATCCCAAGGTGAGGGCGGGGGCGCCGGCTCCGGTGCCGTCGAAGAAGCCGATGGCGCGCACGAGGCTGCCGGAGGCGCCCGGGGGGAGCAACTGGCCGAGGGTGGCCCAGCCGGTGGGCAGCCAGTGGGGGCCGGCCAGGCCCGACAGCGGGTTGCCGAGGAACATCATCACGGCGGCGCCGGCGCCGAGGCCCGCCAAGCCGAACAGGGACTCCAGCGCGAGGAAGGGGATCGACAGCGCGGCCATGCCAAGGGCCAGCCCGAGCGCGGTGAGCCAGTAGGTGCCGTGCAGGGAGCCGAACCCGTACTGCAGGACGGCGGCGACGGCGGCTCCGGCGACCAGGGCGAACAGGATCACCCCGGCCAGGCGGCGGCGCAGGCCGGCGTGCCCGGGGAACAGGCGCAGCAGGGCGACCGCGGGCAGGATCCCGCCGATGAGCAGGGGGAAGGCGCCGGCGGTGAATCCGGCACCGCGGGGGTCGTCGGCGGGGAAGGGCACCACGTCCTGGACGGTGGCCCCGCTCCGCTGCCCGGCGGCCATCGCGGTGCCCAGAGCGCTGATCGCCGCGCCGGCCTGCTGACCGGCCGCGCTCGCGGTGTAGACGGTGATGCCGTCGGCACCGAGAGCGAGCCCGCCGACGACATCGCGCTGCTCGATGGCGCTCTGGAGGGCCCGCGGGTCGGAATAGACGGTGACGTCCCAGGCCTCGCCGTCCAGGCCGCCCTGGACGGCGTGGACGGCCTGCCGCGGTCCGGTCAGGCCGAGGGGCACGTGGTGGGGACCGCTGTTGAGGGAGGGGAGGGCGAAGGCGCACAGCATCACGAGGAGCACCGCGGTCAGCCCGACGACGACGCCGAGCAGCGTGCGCACCGTGGCGGGGGGCCGCGGACCGGACGGGGCGTCGGGGCCGGTGGCGGGGTGGGTCATGGGGGTGGCGGACATCGGGAATCTTCTACTTTCGGCTGTCGGGGAGGCGTTGTCGGCCGGTTGCCGGCCGGTTGCCGGCCGTCTTCTGTCCGGCTGCGCCGGTGGCCGTGTATCCGGCGTCTCCGGCGTCTCCGGCGTCTTCAGGGGTGCAGAGGCGTTGGGGCATGGTCACGCGGGGCCGCGGAGATCGTGTCCCACCCGGATCCACCGGTCGGCGGATCCGGGCGGGAGCGTCACCCCTGCCTGGCGCCGATCACGGTCACGGCGGGGTGGCGAAGGTTGTACCAACCGGTGACGCCGAGCACGAACTTCTTGAGCATCGCCACCGGGCGACCCGTGCGCACCTTCCCGTGGGGGCTGCCGTCGAGGTCGGTGGGCTGGAGGAGGCCGTCCCACTCGCCGAGGCTGACGCACAGGGCGTCGGCCTTGACGCGCAGCGGCTTCGGGCTACGCCCGGCCATACGGGCTGTGATCGCGTGGAAGGCGCACGCGGCCGCCAGCCCCCCGGGTCCGCAGCCCATGCGCAGCACCTGTCCGTCCTGGGTGTGCGCGGCGGCGGCGTCCCCGATGCCGTAGACCTCCGGGTGCGACCGCGAGCGCAGGGTTCCGTCCACGACCATGCGGCCGTGGTCGTCCACGGCCAGCCCGGCCTCGCGCGCCAGCTCCGGGACCGTGAAGCCGGTGGTCCACGCCACCGTGTCGGCGGCGACGTGCTCGCCCCCCTCCAGCAGCACGCCGTCCGCGCCGACCTTGGCGACCCTGGCGTGTTCCCACACCTGGACGCCGAGGCGGCTCAGAGCGCGGTGCAGGTAGTCACGGCCCTGCTCGGACAGTTCCTGGCCCAGCGCTCCGCCGGTGACCAGCCGCACCGTGCGGTCGGGGTAGGTCTCGGCCAGCGCGGTGGCCGTCTCCAGACCGGTCGGCCCGGCGCCGACCACGGCGACCGTGTCGGCGGTGCGCATCCGGTCGCGCAGCCGCTCGGCCTGTTCCCCGCCGGCGACGGTGTAGGCGTGCTCGGCCACCCCGGGGACGGTGTCCAGGTCGGCGCGGCTGCCCAGCGCGTACACCAGCAGGTCGTAGCCGATCGGTTCGGCGCCACCGGCCAGTTCCACCCGCCTGCCCTCCGTGTCGACGCGCGTGACCCGGTCGACGATCAGCCGGACGCCGGTGCCCTCGAACAGTCCGCGCAGCGGCAGGTGGCGCACCCTCCGGCCGGAGGCGAGCTGGTGGTTGCGCATCCGCTCCACGAACCGGTCACGGTCGTTGACGATCGTGACGTTCGCGCCGGTGCGCCTGGCGAGCAGCTTGGCGGTCGTGACGCCGGTGTATCCGGCGCCCAGGACCGCGATGTTCGGTGTCGTCGTCATGAGCGTTCTCCATCCGTCGTTCGACGCTGGATGAACGGGATACGGCGGCGATTCGTGACACCTCGACCCGAGAAACGATTACATCTTTTGCTTCGCGATGAAGGTGAGCTTGTCTGGGTTGGCGATGGTACGGAGGGTAACGACGCGGTCGCCGTCGAACTCGAGGGCGGTGACTCCGGACAACCGGCCGTCCAGGTACACCATGAGGGCGGGCTCCCCGTTCACCACGTCCGGTACGAGGCGGATGCGCTGCGCGTACTCGGCGAGGACGCGCAGGTAACGCAGGACCTGCTCCCGGCCGACCAGCGGACGCCGCACCGCTCGCGCCTTGCCGCCACCGTCGGCCCAGGCGACGACGTCCTCGGCCAGCATCCGCTCCAGCGCCGGCACGTCACCGGCCAGCGTGGCCTCCAGGAACCGCTCCAGGAGTTTCCGGTGCTGCCCGGACGGGGCGGTGAACCGCTTGCGCTCCTCGGCGACATGCCGCTGCGCCCGGCGGTACAACTGCCGTGCGTGCGGCTCGCTCACCTCCAGGATCTCCGCGACCTCGCGGTGGCTGTGACCGAACGCCTCGCGCAGCACGAACACCGCCCGTTCCGGCGGGGTGAGCCGCTCCAGCAGCACCAGCATCCCCAGCGACAGCGACTCCCGCTGCTCCACCGTCTCCAGCGGGCCGAGCGCGCCGCCACCGGTGACGACCGGCTCGGGCAGCCACGTCCCGACATAGCGCTCCCGCTGCGCCCGCGCCGAGGTGAGCCGGTCCAGGCACAGGTTGGTGACCACCTTGGTCAGCCACGCCTCCGGCGAGATCGCCGTGTCGCTGCGCTCCCAGCGCAGGTAGGCGTCCTGCACCACGTCCTCGGCCCCTGAGGCCTCCCCGAGCAGCCGGTAGGCCACCCCAAACAGGCGCCCGCGGTTGGCCTCGAACCGCTCCAGCCGCTCCTCGGTCACGCCCATGACCGGCTCCCGCCCGCGCGTGGCGGGATCCGGGCCGCTATGGCCGGGCCCGCGCTCCGGCCGCGCGTGTCAGGGGGGAAGGACATCACGGACGCGCTTCCGCTCGGCTCCCGCAAAGATCGGACACTCGATCAGCGTAACCGCCGGTCGGGTCGCCCTCTTCTTCCCCTGTCACCACACGGGTCCGGAGGCCCCCGGCACGCTCGTGACCGGCGCCGTCCCGTTCGTCACCGGCATTGCCTGCGGCGTCGGAGGCGGAACGGCGCGCCCATGGCATGTCCGGCGGAACGGAGGCGGAACGGCACGCCCCACGGCATGACCGGCGGCGGCGGCGGATGTGGAGCGGCGCGCCCGATGGCCGGGACCCGCGACGAGAGGAGCCGGCGTGCGGCGAGCGCGGAACCGGGCCGGGCCGGGCCGGGCCCCAGAGTGAGCGCGATCTTCGACCTGCGGGGAAACGGGCCTCAGGAGGTGACTCTCGGCTGCTGCTTGAGGGATCCGGCCAGGGCGGACAGCTCGTCCCACGGGGCGGTGCCGGTGACGACGATCGTGACGTCCGGCAGGAACCGGACGAGGGAACGCTGGTTCTTGTCCTCGCGGAGGCGCTGCTCCCAGGTCACGCCGTTGATCTGGACGGTGCCGGTGACCGTGGAGGTGTTGGAGAGCCGGTTGGCGAACCCGGCCGCGGGCTTCTCGTTGCTCTGGGCGAGCATCGCGTGGAAGCGCTTGGCGGTGGCGAAGCCGAGCCTCCAGGTCGTGACGCCGTTGACGTTCGTGTTCCTGGAGCTGTTCGGGACCCATCCGGTGGCGACGGGCTCGGGTGCCCACACCTGGAAGGGCGCCGTGCGTCGCAGGTCGGCCAGGGCGATCGAGTAGTCGACCCTGGGAATGTGCTCGGTTCTGCTCTGCGGCGTGACCAGCAGGAACAGGCCGACGGCGCCCAGGCAGACCGCCATCGCGAACACGTAGCCGTAGAAGCCCTGAGTGAACTTTTGCACGACTGTCGACACTATCCGTTCGGGAGGGCGGTCCGGCCTCAGGGGCGGCGGATCTGGGCGATGATGGTCAGCACGTCCTCGGCCAGGGCCCGGGAGGCGTCCTCGTCGTCGGACAGGGCGACCTCGGAGACCGCGGCGGCGAGTGCGCCGGTGAGGACCACGACCAGCGCTCCCTCGTCGCCCTCGAACAGGGCCGCGTTGCGCTTGGCCCACTGCCTGAGCCGGTCGCGCATGATGAGCTCGAACCCCGGCGGCCCGTCTCCGCGCAGGAACAGCGCGGAGATCTCCCGCTCGGTCAGGCAGCCCTCCAGGTAGGCGCGGGCCCCGGCGATGAACAGCCGCATCGGGTCGCTCTCACCGTCGGCCCTGGAGTCCTGGACCGCCTGCTTGGTCCGCTGGGTCTGACGGGTCTGGAACTCCTCGAAGAGGGTGAGGTAGAGATCGGCCTTTCCGGAAAAATGGTGGTAAAGACTTCCGACACTCGCTCCCGCGCGGGCGACCACGTCGGTGACCCCGGTCTCGGCGAAACCGCTCGTGACGAAGATCTCCCTCGCGGCGGACAGGAGCGCGACGCGCGTGGCGGCACCCCGCTCGGAGGTCCGCGCACCCACGCCCTTCACCAGTCGTTCCGTGTCGCTGCTCATGGTGGGCACATTATCCTCCGCCGACCGGTCAGAGGGGCGCCAACTACGATCGTTGCATTGACCACGAGAGGGGTTTCCCACCATGTCCGATGAGACGTCCGTTCCCGACGCCCTCGCCACGGGAGAACACGCACCCGATCGCAACCTCGCTCTGGAACTGGTCCGGGTCACGGAGGCGGCCGCGATGGCCGGCGCCCGCTGGGTCGGGCGGGGTGACAAGAACGGTGCCGACGGCGCCGCGGTGAACGCCATGCGCCAGCTGATCAACACGGTGTCCATGAGCGGCGTGGTGGTGATCGGTGAAGGCGAGAAGGACAACGCGCCGATGCTCTACAACGGCGAGCACGTGGGCGACGGCAGCGGCCCGGCGTGCGACGTGGCCGTGGACCCGATCGACGGCACCCGGCTCACCGCACTCGGCATGCCCAACGGCATCTCGGTGATCGCGGTCAGCGAGCGCGGCTCGATGTACGACCCGTCGGCCGTCTTCTACATGGACAAGCTGGTCACCGGCCCCGAGGCCGCCTCTTCGGTCGACATCAACGCCCCGGTGGCCGACAACATCGCCGCGGTGGCCCGCGCCAAGGGCGGCGAGCCCTCGGACGTGACCGTGGTCGTCCTCGACCGGCCCCGCCACGAAAAGATCATCCGTGAGATCCGGGAGGCCGGAGCCCGGATCAGGCTCATCACCGACGGTGACGTGGCCGGTGCGATCATGGCGGCCCGGGTGGGCACGGGAGTCGACCTGATGCTCGGCATCGGCGGCACCCCGGAGGGCATCATCGCCGCCTGCGCGCTCAAGTGCCTGGGCGGCGTCATCCAGGGCAGGCTCTGGCCGCAGGACGACGCCGAGCGCCGCCGGGCGCTGGACGCGGGCCTCGACCTCGACGCCACACTGAGCACCGACGACCTGGTCAGGTCCGACGACGTGTTCTTCGCGGCCACCGGGATCACCGACGGTGAGCTGATGCAGGGCGTCCGCTACCGCGCGGGGAGGGCCATCACCAACTCCCTGGTCATGCGCGGCCGTTCCGGGACGATACGGAAGATCGAGAGCGAGCACCAGCTCTGGAAGCTGCGGGCCTACAGCGCGATCAACTTCGACAGCGCCAGCTGAGCGGCGTCAGCGGCGGAACCAGGAGCGGCGAGGACGCTTGGGAGACTTGGCCACGATGCTCCCGAGCGTGACGACGCCGGTGATCTCGATGACCGGCCCGTCGGGCGAGGCCGGGACCTGGTTCTTCTTCCCGCCCATGAACGCCGAGGCGGGCATCTCGATCCGCACGCCCTCGGGGACGATCAGGGTGAGGGTGCCGCCCATCACGGTGACGTGCAGGGTCACGTGGCTGGACTGGAGCAGCGCGTCACGCAGGTCGAGCTTGACGTTGGCGCAGATCGCGGTGGCCGTGAACCTGGTCGGCACGACCCAGCGGCCCGAGCGCTCCTCGGAGCCGAAGAACGCCGTCACCGGGCGGACGTCGGTGCGGAGCGGCTGCGCCTCGGGCGGCAGCAGGTCGGCGGTGAGCGCGGAGAGCTCTCCCAGCGTGCGGACGCGGTAGAGGGCCTCGGTGCGCTCGTCGTGCTCCTCGTGGTCGAGGCGCCCGTCGGCGAGCGCGTCGCCCAGCACGGCGGCCACCCTCTCGCGGTCGGCGTCTCCGGCCCTCAGGTCGGCGGGGCGGGGCTCGGGGGCGTAACGGCGGACGGCGGGGGGACGGGGACTCTCCACCCTTCGACCATAATCCCTGCCGGGGCTCCGGCAGCGGCGCGAGAGCACCGGCGTGCCCCGGACGTTCGGGCCCACGACGCCGCGGGCCCGTTCGCCGGCGGGTTCTCCGGTCACCCCGATCCCGGACACGGCGAACCCCGGCCTCCTCCGCTTCGAGCGCCCCCGTCCGGTCCCCCGCCCTCGACGGCACCGGTGAAACCGGCAGGTGACCGGCCATTGACCCCCGGATGGCCCGCCCATACCCTGACGTGAACTTGAATCCCCCTCATGTTCCCCGGAGGTCGTCATGCCGACCCCACGTGACCGGCAGGCGCGCGTGGCGACCTGGGCGGCCTTCTTCGTCCAGGGCCTCTGCCTCTCCACCCTGCTCACCCATGTGATCGACCTCCAGCGCAGGTTCGGGCTCAGCGACGGCGATCTCATCCTGGTCCTGCTGCTCGTGCCGGTGATCGCCGGTGTCGGCAGCGCGGTCGCGGGTCTCCTGGCGAGCCGGTACGGCAGCGCCCCGGTCCTGCGGATCTCCCAGGTCGGCGTCTGCACCGCGGTGGTCCTGTCGGGCTGGAACGACCAGCTCGTCGGCCTGTACGCGCTCAGCGCCGTGTTCGGCCTGTTCCTCGGCGCGGTGGACGCGGCGATGAACATGCAGGCGGTCGCGGTCGAGCGCCGGTACGGCGTGAGCGTGCTGACCGGCTTCCACGCCGTGTGGAGCGTCGGCTCGATGCTGGGGGCCGGATTCAACTCCGCCTTCAGCGAGCTCGGCGTGGAACTGCGCTGGTCCTTCTCCGTCCCGGTGCTGATCGGCGCGGTGATCTCAGTGATCATGCTTCCCCGCCTCTACGGGCGGGAGGAGGAGAGGTCCACCGAGCGGGCCGCGCACGTGGCGGCCCGGGTGCCGTGGCGGCCGATCATCCCGCTCTGCCTGGCGATGGCGTTCCTGTACGTCGGCGACGCGGCGGTCTCCGACTACAGCACGGTCTACATGGAGAAGGCGCTGGCGGCGAGCGGCTGGCTGGTGCCGTTCGCCTACTTCGTCTACCAGGCGACCATGCTCCTGGCCCGGGTACCCGGCGATCTCGCCGTCCGCAGGTACGGCCCTGCGCCGGTGGTCCGGGTGGGCGCGGTGATCGCGGCCGTGGGCACGCTGGGGGTCGTCGTGGCGCCCGGCGTCGCGGTGGCCGTCGTGTCGTTCGGCCTGATCGGCGTCGGCCTGTCCGTCATCGCCCCGCTGTCGTTCTCGGCGGCGGGCCGGATGGGCGCCGGGGCGGAGACCGCGATCGCGCGGGTCAACATGTTCAACTACGTCGGCTTCCTCGTCGGTGTCGCCGTGGTCGGGACGCTCAACGACACGGTGGGCATCCGGGTCGCCTTCGTGCCCGCCGCCGTCCTGGTGGCCCTGATCGTGTTCCTCGCCAGGGGCTTCCGGCCGGACCCGGAACCCGCCGCACGGCCGTAGCCCGGGGACCTCACAGGTAGGTGCGCTGGTCCCGTTTGGCCTGTTCGTAGGCGGCGCGGGCCCGCCGCGCCTCCGGCAGCCCCGACACCTCCGCCACCGGGACGTCCCACCAGGCCGTGGTCTGCGGAGCGGGACCCGGCACCGTCTCGACGTACACGACGGTGGTGCCGACGGCCTCCCTCGCCTTGGTGAGCGCCACCCGCAGGGATTCGGGGCCGTCGGCGCGGATCACGTCGGCGCCCAGGCTGGCCGCGTTGGCGGCCAGGTCGACCGGGAGGAGGGCCCCGTCCAGCGCGCCCCCGGCCCCGCGCATCCGGTAGGCGGTGCCCAGGCGCCCCGCGCCGACCGCCTCCGACAGCCCGCCGATGGAGGCGAAGCCCCGGTTGTCGACCAGCACCACGACGAGCTTGACGCCCTCCTGCACGGCGGTGGCGATCTCCTGGGCCATCATCAGGTAGGACCCGTCGCCGACCAGCACGAACACCTCGCGCTCGGGCGCGGCCAGCTTCACCCCGAGCCCTCCGGCGATCTCGTAGCCCATGCAGGAGTAGCCGTACTCGACGTGGTAGGACTTCGGGTCGCTCGCCCGCCACAGCTTGTGCAGGTCGCCGGGCATCGATCCGGCCGCGTTGACCACCACGTCCGAGGGCCGGGCCACCTCGTTGACCATGCCGAGCACCACCGGCTGGGTCAGCGCGTCCCCGGTCGTCAGCAGGGAGACCTGCTCCTGCCACTCGTGGGTCAGGCGCGTCGCCCTGGCGGTCCAGCCGAGGTCGGCGCTCCAGTCGCCGAGGTCCAGGGCGCGCAGTGCCTCGCGGGCGTCGGCGACGAGCATCTCGCCGGAGTGCTTGGCGGCGTCGAAGGCCGCGACGTTGACGTTGAGGAACGCGGCCTCGCCGAACAGGGTGCGGGAGGCGGTGGTGAAGTCGGTGTAGCGGGTGCCGACCCCGATGACCAGGTCGGCGTCGCGGGCCAGGTCGTTGGCGGCGGCGGTGCCGGTGTGCCCGATCGCGCCGACCGCGCAGGGGTGGTCGTAGGGCAGCGTCCCCTTGCCCGCCTGGGTCTCCCCCACCGGGACGCCGTGGTCGGCGGCGAACGCGGCCAGCGTCTCCCACGCCTCGCTGTAGACCACCCCGCCCCCCGCCACGATCAACGGCCGTCGCGACCGCCTGACCAGCTCGGCCGCCCGCGCCAGCGCGGCGGGTTCGGGGACGGGGCGCGCCACGTGCCACACCCGGCGGGCGAACAGCTCCTCGGGCCAGTCGTACGCCTCCGCCTGCACGTCCTGCGGCAGCGCCAGGGTGACCGCGCCCGTCTCGGCCGGGTCGGCCAGCACCCGCATCGCGGCCGGAAGGGCCGCGAGAAGCTGCTCGGGCCGGTTGATCCTGTCGAAGAACCGGGAGACGGGACGCAGCGCGTCGTTGACGGTCACGTCGGGGAAGCGGGGATCCTCCAGCTGCTGCAGGACCGGGTCGGCGGCGCGGGTGGCGAAGACGTCGCCGGGCAACAGCAGCACCGGGATCCGGTTGATCGTGGCCAGCGCCGCCCCGGTGACCATGTTGGTGGCGCCGGGGCCGATCGAGGAGGTGCAGGCGAAGGTGGACAGCCGGTTGCGGGCCCGCGCGTAGCCGACGGCGGTGTGCACCATGGCCTGCTCGTTGCGCGCCAGGTAGTACGGGAGGTCGCCGTCCGTGCCCGCCCCTCGCTCGGCCAGGGCCTGCCCGATCCCGGCGACGTTGCCGTGGCCGAAGATGCCCAGGCATCCGGCCACCAGCCGGTGTTCCGCTCCGTCGCGCTCCGACCACTGGTTCGCGAGGAACCGCAGGAGCGCCTGTGCCACGGTGAGTCTCATCACAATGCCTCACAAGGTCTTACGGGGCCTTTGTCATCGGAAGCCTCGGGTCGATCGGCTGCTGTGCCCACGAGGAGCGGATCCAGGCGTGCCGGGGGTCGTCGCAGAAGGCCATCGACCGTTCGGGCGCGGGCCCGGCCAGCACGTTCAGGTAGTAGAGGTCGTAGCCGGGGGCCGCCATCGACGGGCCGTGGTAGCCGCTGGGCACGAGCACCACGTCTCCGGCGGCCACCTCGGCCAGGGTGTCGTGCGTGCCGTACACCCGCTGGTAGCCGGGGCCGCCCTCGAAGTAGTAGATCTCCTCGAGCACGGCCTCGTGCTCGGAGGCCGTGTCGTGCTTGTGCGGTGGGTACGACGACCAGTTGCCGCCGGGGGTCAGCACCTCCACCGCGACGAGTTTGTCGCAGTCGAAGGCGTCGGGGGCGCAGAAGTTGTTGACCTGGCGACTGGCCGGCCCCGTCCCGCGCACCTCGACGGGGACCGCCCGCGCGGGACCGTACCGTACGGGGAAACGCCTGGTCGCGCGGGCGGCGGGGAGGGCGAAGCGGCCCTCGCCGGTGATCCGCGCGGTCGCGCCGACGGGCAGGTACGCGAAGTCGGTGACCGCGTGGAAGACCGAGGTCCTGCCGTCCAGCGTGAGCCGCTCCCCGTCGCACTCGACCACGCACGTGCCCGACAGCGGCAGGACCAGCATCTCCTCGTCACCGGTGTCGAACTCCACGCCCTCGCCGGACAGGCAGAGCACGCGGAGCCCCGCGTACGTCCACCCGGCCGCCTCCGGGGTGATCGACAGCGCCCACGGCGCCCGCGCGGTGCTTCCCGCGGGAACGAAGGTCATGGCCGCTCCTCGCCGTCGCCGCCCCGGTCCGGTCTCCCGTGCGTGCCCTCGCCGATGCGGTTCCGGCCCGATCTCCCGTTCATGTCACCTCCAGCATCGCCGCGGCGGTGTCGACGGCCGCGGCCACGTCGTCATCGGAGGGATACAGCAACGCGCGGCCCACCACCAGACCCCGCACGCCCGGAAGTCGCAGAGCCTCGCGCCAGGCCGCGTAGGTGAGCTCCGGCGCGCCGCCCGGGTCGCCCCCCAGGAGCAGCGTCGGCAGCGTGGTGGCCCGCATCACCCGTTCCATGCCCTCCACGACCGGGATCTTGAGCCAGGTGTACGCGGAGGTCGCGCCGAGCCCCTGGGCGACGTGCATGGACCGGATGACCCCCTCGGGCGACAGGTCGTGGGTGATCGCGCCGTCCCCCGCCCGCCGGGACCAGAACGGCTCGACCATCGCGACCAGGCCGTGCGAGGCCAGCTCGGTGACGGCCCGGCCGCACGATTCCAGGGTGCGGGCGGTGGCGGGGTCGTCCATGCCGATCCGGCAGAGCATCTTGCCGCCGTCCAGACCCATCCGGCCGATCGAGGAGGTGTCGTAGGCGGTGAAGCGGTCGTCGAACTCGAAGGCCGACCCGTGCAGGCCACCCCGGTTCATCGACCCGATCACGACCTTGCCCTCCAGCGCGCCGAGCAGCAGGAGGTCCTCGACGATGTCGGGGGTGCCGAGCACGCCGTCCACGCCGGGCCTGGCCAGCGCCACGCACAGCCGGTCCAGCAGCTCGACGCGGCTCTCCATCGCCCCGGGACGGCTGCCGACGCCGACGACCCCCCTGGCCGTGTGGTCGGCAGCGATGATCAGGAGCCGGTCGCGTTCCTCCAGCGGCCCCCCGCGCCGCCGCGCCCGCGCCGCCTCGGCGATCCGCCCGGGAAACCGCGCCCGCGTGTCGATGAGCGCCCGGTGCTCCTGCTCGTTCATGCGCCTCCCGCCTCCGCCCGACCGCCACCGCTCGCGCCGAGCACGTCCATCACCTCGTCGATCCGTGGCATCGCCGGGGCGCAGGCCAGCCGTCCCGCGACGATGGACCCGGCCGCGTTGGCGAACCGCAGCGTGGTCTCCAGGGGCCAGCGTTCGAGGAGGCCGTGGCAGAGGGCACCGCCGAAGGCGTCTCCCGCGCCGAGGCCGTTGACCACCTCCACCGGCACCGGCGGCACCTCCACCGTCTCGCCCGCGGTCATGCCGAGCACCCCGCCCGCCCCCCGCTTCACGATCGCGAGCTCGACGCCCGCCGCCAGCAGCGCCGCCGCCGCCTCGTGCGGCTCGCGGGTGCCGGTCGCCACCTCGGCCTCGTCCTGGTTCCCCACCGCCACCGTGACGTGGCGCAGGGCCTCGCGCACCTGCTCGCGGGCCTCCTCCGCGCCGGACCAGAACATCGGGCGGTAGTCGAGGTCGAGCACGGTGTGCGGCACGCGTCCTCTGGCCCGCCAGGCCGCGAGGTGCGCGCTCCTGGAGGGCTCCTGGGACAACCCGGTGACGGTCGCCCAGAACAGCCGGGCTCCCGCGACGGCCTCCAGATCCAGCTCCTCGGGGAAGATCTCCAGGTCCGGGGCCTTGGGGAAGCGATAGAAGTAGAGGGGGAAGTCGTCCGGCGGCCGGATCTCGCAGAACGTCACCGGGGTGGGCAGGTGCGCGACCGGGGTCACGTAGCCGTCGTCGACCCCGTACTCGCGCAGCGCGTCGTGCACGAAGAGCCCGAACGGGTCGTCCCCGGTCCTGGTGATCACCGCGCTGGAGCGGCCCAGCCGGGCGGCGGCCACGGCCACGTTGGTGGGACTGCCGCCCAGATACTTGCCGAAGGTCTCGACCTCGCGCAGCGACACCCCCACCTGCAGCGGGTAGATGTCCACCCCGGCCCGCCCCATGGCCAGAACCTCGATCATGCGCGTCCCCCGCCGGGCGGCTCGCCGCTCCCGGTCCCGCCGCTCCCCGGCCCGCCGCTTCCGGACGGCCCGGCCTCGTCGCCGGTGAGCTTCCTCAGGTACGCCAGGCTCTCGCGGACGTTCTCCTTGGGGTCGCCGGAACCCCTGGGCGCGTCGGGGCCGCCGGGATCACCGTCGGGATCACCGCCGGAATCACCGTCGGGATCACCGTCGGGATCACCGTCGGCGGAGCCCAGCACGACGTCCTGCTCCAGGACGTACCAGCCGTCGTACCCGGCCCTGGTCAGGCCGCCGACGATGGCGGGAAGGTCCACGTCGCCCCGGCCCAGCGGGCGGTAGAGGCCGTCCTTCACCGCCCGGGTGTAGGTCAGCTCGCCCGCCCTGACCCGCCCGGCCGTGGCGGCGTCCACGTCCTTGAGGTGGACGTGCGCGATCCGCTCCGCGGCGTGGGAGACCAGTTCCGCGGGGTCGGTGCCGCCCGCGAGGAGGTGGCCGGTGTCGAGGCAGAGCGGCATAGCGCTGTCGTCGAGCACCCGCTGGACCTCCTTCCGGTTCTCCACCACGGTCCCGATGTGCGGGTGCAGGGTGACGGTCCTGCCGAACTCCTTGGCGTTCTTGAGGATCCGGCGCAGGTTGCCCATGAGGGTCTTCCAGGCGGCCGCGTCCAGCTCCGGCCTGGCGTCGTAGCTCTCACCGCCGGTGGAGGCGGCCAGCACGACCACGTCCACCGCGCCGTCCATGAAGGCGCGCATCGCGGCCCGGACGACCGGGAGCGGGTCGTGGTCGGCCTCGTGCAGGACGACGGGGACGAACCCGCCCACCGCCCGCAGCCCGTACTCCGCGAGAAGGGAGCGGCAGCGCGTCGGCGAGGGCGGCAGGAACCCCTGGGGGCCGAGCTCGGTGGCCGTCAGGCCCAGCTCCCTCATCTCGGCGAGCACCTGGGAACGATCCAGCTGCCGCCCCCAGCCGGGGACCTCGCAGACCCCCCAGGAAATGGGCGCGCCGGCCGTTCGCACCGGACCGCCTCCGCCGGCGGAGCCGGTCTCTCTCACCGGGTCGCCTCTTCTCACACGATCACCTCCGTGACGCGCACCGGACGACCCTCGCGCCGGGACAGCTCCGCGGCCTCGGCGAGGTAGAGCGCCGCGAGGGCGTCCTCGACAGTGCAGGGACTCTCCGTCTCCCCCCGCGCCGCGCCGAGAAACGCGTCGAGCTCGGCGACGTAGGCGTGCTCGAACCTGGCCGCGAAGTCGGGCCAGGGCTCGCCCGGCGGCTGCAGGCCCTCGGAGCTGGTCAGCGGCACGCGCGGGTCGAGGCCGACCGCCCAGGTCCGCAGGGTGCCCGCCAGCTCCATCCGCACGTCGTACCCGGCGCCGTTGTACCGCGACCCCTGGAGGGTGACGAGCGTGCCGTCGTCCATGGTGAGCAGCGCGGCGCTGTTGTCGACGTCCCCCACCTCGGCGAAGAACGCCTCGCCCCGGTTGGCGCCGGTCGCGTAGACGGTGTCGGCCTCCCCGCCGGTGACCCAGCGCAGGATGTCGAAGTCGTGGATGTGGCAGTCGCGGTAGATGCCACCGGACATCGGGATGTATCCGGGGTCGGGTGGGCAGGGGTCGGCGCTCACCATGTGCACCCGGTACAGCGTGCCCAGCTCGCCGCCGGCGAGCGCCCTCCTCGCCGCGGCGTACCCGGCGTCGAAGCGCCGCTGGAAGCCGATGTGCACGACCGTGCCGCTCCGCCTGGCCGCGTCCAGCACGCGGAGGGTGTCCCGTACGCCGGGCGCCACCGGTTTCTCGCAGAACGCCGGCACCCCCTTGGCGCAGGCGCGCATCAGCAGCTCGGCGTGGGTCGCCGTGGGAGTGGCGATGACCACCGCGTCGCTGTCGAACGCGTCCCCCACCCGCGCTCCCAGCCTGGCGGCCACCTCCGCCGCCCGCCCGCCGTCCGCGTCGCTCACCACCAGCTCGTCGACCCCGGGATGCGCCGCCAGGGTCGCGGCGTGGAACACCCCGATCCTGCCGAGTCCCAGTAGTCCAACACGCATCGTGCCTCCGAAGAAGAAAGCGGTCGATCTCCAGTTCTAAGCGACGAGTCAGAAGCCGTCAAGAATTTGTCAGGACATCCAGACGATCTATCGGTCCGTACAGGAAGCTCCGACGTGAACGTATCCGCAGGCGGGAGGCCTGCTCATGGGGCGGGGCGACGGCGCAGGGCGTCCGCGAGGGCGCGGATCGTCGCGTCGGCGCGGCGGGCAGGCAGGCGGGCGAAGCCCATTACCAGCGCCGGTGGGCCCGGGGCGTGCCGCATCGGGCCCACCGGCTCGACCGCGAGCCCGCAGTCCTGGGCCGTCTCCGCCACCGCCGCCTCGTCCCAGCCGTACGGCAGCTCGGCGAGCAGGTGGAGCCCGGCGGAGACGCCCCGCACGGTGATCTCGGGAAGGTGCTCGCCGAGCGCCAGCGCGAAGGCGTCGCGGCGGGCGCGGTACTCCCGGCGCATCCTTCTCAGGTGCCGGTCGTAGCCGCCCGTCGTGACGAAGTCGGCCAGGACGTACTGCTCCAGGACGGGCGAGCCCAGATCCAGCTCGCCGCGGGCCAGCCGCAGCGACTCGGCGATCTCGGGCGGCGCGGCCACCCAGCCCAGGCGGAGCCCGGGGGCCAGGGACTTGCTGACGCTCCCGATCAGGATCACCCGGTCGGCGGCGAGGCCCTGCAGGCAGCCCACCGGGTCGCGGTCGAAGCGGAACTCCGCGTCGTAGTCGTCCTCCAGGATCGCCGCTCCGGTCGCGGCGGCCCACTCGATCAGCTCGGCGCGGCGGCGGGGCGAGAGCACGACGCCCGTCGGGTACTGGTGCGCGGGGGTGAGCAGCACCGCGCGCGCCCCGGTCGCGGCCAGGGCCCCGACGTCGACGCCCTCGCCGTCCACCGGGACGGCGACCAGGTCCGCGCCCGCGGCGTGCAGCAGCGGGAGCTGGCGTCCCCCGGCCGGGTCCTCGACCGCCAGCCGGATCCGGCCGGGGGACGGCGCCGGACGCGAGGCCCGCCGGACGAACCAGCCGAGATCGTGGGGCGACCGGCCCCGGGGAAGCCTCCCCGCGAGCGCCTGGATCGTGAGACTGATCCCCTGGGCCACCCCGCCCACGATCACCAGGTTGTCCGGGCTCACATCGGCCGCCCTGACCCTCCTGAGATAGGCGGCCAGCTCCTCGCGCAGCGCCGGGACGCCGCCGGGATCGCCGTAGTCCAGGGCCTCGGCGGGCAGCGCGGCGAGCGTCCTGCGCATCGAGGCCAGCCATCGCTCCCTGGGGAACGCCCCCAGGTCGGGCGCGGTGGAGCGGCGCCCGTGATACGGCTCGCGCTCCCTTTCCGCGCCGCGGGCCTCCGCGGTCCGGGACCCGGCGCGCGGCGGGTCCTCCGGCGTCCGGGAAGGGCCCTCGGGGCCGTCAGGACCGCCGGGAGGGACGGGGAGGGCGGCGGGACGGCCCGCGGCGGGGGCCACGACGGTTCCCGCCCCGATCCGGGAGATCAGGAACCCCTCGGCGACGAGTTGCTCGTACGCCTCGACCACCACACCCCGGGAGAGGCCGAGATCCCTGGCCAGCTCGCGGCTGGCGGGCAGCCTGACCCCCGCGGCCAGCCGCCCGCGGCGTACCGCCTCGCGGAGCTCGCGGGCGATCTGGGCGGCGACGCCGCCCGCCGCCCGGTCGACGACGAGGTGCAGATCGGCCAATTGGTCCTCTGTTTCGCTGCCACATTGGACCCGACAGGGGTGCCATTGGCTTCCTAGCATTCCGCACATGAACGTGGATGTCAGCACCACCCGCCCCACCACCCGCTCCACCGTCCTACGGGAGTCGCGCGGCCTGGTCCAGGCCGCGACGGCGATGTTCCTGGTGGGCACCCTGGCGGGGGTCGCCGGGGTGATCGGGGACTATCCGGTCTACGGCGGCCAGGCCCTGCGCCACCTGCTCGCGGCCGCGGCCCTGCTCACCGTCGCCCGGGTCGCGGGGCTGCGGTTCGTCCGGCTCACGGCCCGCGAGACGGCGCTGCTGGCGACGCTCTCCCTGACGGGACTGGTGATCTTCAACGTGTGCGTTGTCGAGGCCACCCGGCACGGCGGTCCGGCCCTGGTCGGGACCGTCCTCGGCACCGTGCCGCTGGCGCTGGCCCTGCTCGGCGGGCGCCCCTCGCCCCGGCTGCTCGGGGCGGCGGCGCTGGTCGCCGCCGGGGCGACGGTGGCCGCCGGGCTGGGCAGCGGCGACCTGGCCGGGCTGCTCTGGTCACTGGGCGCGCTGGGCTGCGAGCTCTGCTTCTCCATGCTGGCCATCCCGCTGCTGCCGAAGCTGGGCGCGGTGCGCGTCTCCGCGTACTCGGTGACGCTGGCCGTGCCGATGCTGGTGGTCGCCGGTCTGCTCGCGGACGGCACCGCGATGTTCCGCGTGCCGACGGTCTCCGAGGCAGCGGGCCTGGGTTACCAGGCGCTGATCGTGACGACCGTGGCGTTCTTCCTCTGGTACGACGCCCTGCCCCGGCTCGGCCCGGGAAGGGCGGGGCTGTTCGCCGGGCTGATCCCGGTCGGCGCCATCGTCACCGGCGCCGTCCTCGGCCTGGGCGCGCCGTCGGTGCCCGACCTGCTCGGCGCCGCGCTCGTGGTCACCGGCATCGTCATCGGCCTCAGCTCAGCGGGCTCACCCGCTGCGGGGGTACGTCGGCCGGCTGAGGCGGAGCGGGTCGCTGCCGGGGTATCTCGACCCGCTGGGGCAGGTTGATCTGCCGCGCGGGCTCGCCGGCCCGCCGCAGGGACAGGGTCACCTGCTGCGAGGGCAGGCTCGCCCGGCCGGAGGCGACCTTCGGCCGCTGCCGGGAGAGGGTCATCGGGGGTTCCGGCCAGCTCACCGGCCACTGGGGGGTACGGCCGTTGGATTCCTTGATGCTCGCCAGCGTGATGGCTATCAGTGACACGCCGAGGCCGGCCACCACGAAGACGGCCACGATTGCCAGCAGGACGATGTTTCCGGCCAGGACGGTGTTTCCGATATTCATGCTGTCCCCCAGCTTCCGCCGGACGCTCGGCCCGGCTCTTCTCCCTTTCCCCGTACATTCGGACATATGTCCTCAAAAGACGCATAACCTACTAATGCTTGTCCCAAATATGCTGATTTAGTGCTATATGTCCATGCGGTTGTGCGCGGCTCGGGGAGGAGGGCCGCCGCACCGACCGCGAGGACGGAGCGTGAAGGCGAGGCCGTACCCTCTAGGGAAAACAGCGCCCGCACGGAGGATCGACGACGATGCCCGAGTTCGACTACACCGACCTGCTTCCCATGGGACCGGACGAGACGGAGTACCGTCTGATCACCGCCGAGGGGGTACGGGTCGTCGAGGCCGCGGGCCGCAGGTTCCTGGAGGTCGAGCCCGAGGCGCTGCGGCTCCTCACCGAGAACGCCGTCCACGACATCTCCCACTACCTGCGGTCGTCCCATCTCGCCCAGCTCCGCAAGATCATCGAGGACCCCGAGTCGAGCGGGAACGACCGCTTCGTCGCCCTCGACCTGCTGAAGAACGCGTCGATCTCGGCGGGCGGCGTGCTCCCGATGTGCCAGGACACCGGCACCGCGATCGTGATGGGCAAGCGCGGCCGTCACGTGCTCACCGACGGCGCCGACGCCGAGCACATCTCCCGCGGGGTCTACGACGCCTACACCCGGCTCAACCTGCGCTACTCCCAGATGGCCCCCCTCACCATGTGGGAGGAGAAGAACACCGGCTCCAACCTCCCCGCGCAGATCGAGCTCTACGCCGAGGACCCGGGCGGCCACCCCGACGAGTACAAGCTGCTGTTCATGGCCAAGGGCGGCGGCAGCGCCAACAAGTCGTTCCTGTACCAGGAGACGAAGGCGGTGCTCAACGAGAAGCGGATGCTCCAGTTCCTGGAGGAGAAGATCCGCTCCCTCGGAACGGCCGCCTGCCCGCCGTACCACCTGGCGATCGTCGTCGGCGGCACGTCCGCCGAGTTCGCCCTGAAGACCGCCAAGTACGCCAGCGCCCGCTACCTGGACTCCATCCCCACCGAGGGCTCCCCCTCGGGCCACGGCTTCCGCGACACCGAGCTGGAGGCCAAGGTCTTCGAGCTCACCCAGAAGCTCGGCATCGGCGCGCAGTTCGGCGGCAAGTACTTCTGCCACGACGTCCGCGTCATCCGCCTCCCCCGCCACGGCGCCTCCTGCCCCGTCGCCATCGCGGTCTCCTGCAGCGCCGACCGCCAGGCCCTGGCGAAGATCACCCCCGAGGGGGTCTTCCTGGAGCAGCTGGAGACCGACCCGGCGAGGTTCCTGCCGGAGACCACGGACGACCACCTCTCGGACGACGTCGTCAAGATCGACCTCAACCGCCCGATGCCGGAGATCCTCGCCGAGCTGACCAGATACCCGGTCAAGACCCGCCTGTCGCTGACCGGGCCGCTGGTGGTCGCCCGCGACATCGCGCACGCCAAGATCGGCGAGCTGCTGGACGCGGGCGGCGAGATGCCGGAATACCTCAAGAACCACGCGGTCTACTACGCCGGACCCGCCAAGACCCCCGAGGGCTACGCCTCGGGCTCCTTCGGTCCCACCACCGCCGGGCGGATGGACTCCTACGTCGAACGCTTCCAGGCGGCCGGAGGCTCCAAGGTCATGCTCGCCAAGGGCAACCGCTCCAAGCAGGTCACCGACGCGTGCCGGACCCACGGCGGCTTCTACCTCGGCTCCATCGGCGGCCCCGCCGCCCGCCTCGCCCAGGACTGCATCAAGAAGGTTGAGGTCCTGGAATACCCCGAGCTGGGCATGGAGGCCGTCTGGAAGATCGAGGTCGAGGACTTCCCCGCCTTCATCGTCGTGGACGACAAGGGCGAGGACTTCTTCACCGACTCCACCGGCCCCGTCCTGACCATCGGCCGCCGCTGACGTCCCCCTGGCGGGGCGCCGCCCCGTCAGGATCCGCCGTACAGGCGCCCGAGGTCGACGAGTTCGACGTCGGAGCGCCGTGCGGCGGTGTGCGCGAGGTCGGCGGTGAAGCCCGACCGGGAGAACAGCAGGAGCTTGGGCTGCGCGGTGACCTTCGCGCCGGGAAGCAGCCCCCGCAGGTGTTCGAGGCGCTGGAGCTCGGCGAGGGGGACGGGTGTGGTCGTGCCTTTGGCCTCCCCGATGGCGATGATCCTGTCGGCGGCGAACGGAGCCGTCTCGGTCACCACGATGTCCAGCTCGTGGCCCTGCCGGTGCTCCTTGCAGGGGATCTGCGTGGGCCGGACGGCCGCCGCGACACCTCCGAGGGTTTCGGCGGCGGCGTGTTCGAGGCACCACTCCCTGGAGAGGTCCTCGAAGTGCGGACCGTAGATCTTCCCTGAGACCGTGTCCGCGTTGGCGGCCCAGACCTGGGCCGCTCGCCGTACGACCAGTTCCGGCTCGTGCCGCTGAATGAGCAGCTGGTGGAAGCGGACGACGGGTTCCGCGACGCGGAACAGGGCGCGCTTGTCCCGCAGGGCGTCGTCGACCTGCTCGATCAGGCCGATGTCCTGAAGCCCCGACAGCAGGTGCGCCAGGGCGCTACTCGGGCGGCCGAGCGCCGAGGCGATCTCCGAACGCCGGTGGTTACCGGCGCTGAGAGCGCTCAACGTGGCGGCGTAGGAGGTCGGATCGGCGATCGAGGGCTCCTCCCTGAGCAGGAGCGCACCCTCGCGGAACATGGCCGAGGCCGGGTTGAGCAGACGGCGCTCCACCCATCTGTCGAACGCCGCGAGGTCGGCCGGCCCGGATCCACCGCACATCTCAAGGTAGGCCGGAGTCCCGCCGACCAGGGCGTTCAGCCGGAACGCGAGTTCGGGGTCGTGGCCGACGTTCCAGAAGGCGGCGGCATCGCGGAACCTGAACGGCCGGACGACCAACTCCAGCGAGGCTCGTCCGCGAAGTGGTGCTCCACTCCCCAGAAGCCGGGCCATGGTGGTGAGAGCGCTACCGCAGAGGATCATCCTGGTCCGCGTACGCTCCTTCGCGTGGCCGAGCGGGCTGAGCGCCGCCTGGAGGTACGAGGGCAGGGCGGGGGTCGTCGCGGTCAGGTAGGGGAACTCGTCGACGATGACGGGTACGGCCCGCTCCTCGCCGAGACGCAGCAGTTCGTCCAGCGCGTCACGCCAGGTGCCGAAGACGACGGGCACGCCCAGTCCGCGAAAGGCCGCGTAGGCGGCACCGAGATCCGCGAGGTTCTGCCGCTCGCTCTGCTGGGTGGCCGCGAACAGGAATCCGCCAGTCTCCCTGGCGAGCAGGTCTACGACCATCACGGCAATGTCGGGACGAAATCCACCTCGCCGCTGGTGTTCGACGCCTGAAAGCACGCCTATTACCTGCAGTAACGCAACGTACGGCCCGATCATGGAGAGAAGCTGTGGAGCCTGGCCAACTGGGCAGATGTCACGCAAAGTTTCTCAACAGTCACGAGCGCGAAAATCTGACCCAAGTTGGCAAGAAGATTCGGCCCGGTCTCTACTGGTCGCATTACGCAAATCGGTAAGCTGCACCACATGCGTGCGCCGCCCGGATACCTTCTCGCAGCGCGCTACCGGCTGTCAGAACCGGTGGGGCGCGGTGGCATGGGCACCGTCTGGCGAGCACACGACGAGTTGCTCAACCGCGAGGTGGCCGTCAAGGAGGTCCGCCTCCCCCTGGTCCTCGACGAGGAGCTCCGTGCCGAGCTGTGCGCCAGGACCGAGCGCGAGGGACGCGCGACCGCGATGGTCGCCCACCCCTCCGTCATCACCGTCTTCGACGTCGTCACCGAGGACGAGCGCCCCTGGATCGTGATGGAGCTGCTCCGCGCCCGATCGCTGGAGCAGCTCCTCCAGGACCACGGGCCGCTGCCGCCGCGCCAGGTGGCCGAGATCGGCCGGCAGGTCCTGGGGGCGTTGCGCGCCGTGCACGCCAAGGGGATCCTCCACCGCGACGTGAAGCCGAGCAACGTCCTGGTGACCGACGACCGGGCCGTGCTCACCGACTTCGGCCTGGCCGCGCTCGAAGGCGACGTGTCGATCACCCAGGCGGGCATCGTGCTGGGTTCCGCCGGATACATCGCCCCCGAGCGCGTGCTGGGGGCCAAGGCAAGCCCGTCCGGCGACCTGTGGTCGCTCGGCGCGACCCTCTACACCGCCGTCGAGGGCCGGGGCCTGCACGGGCGCCGTACGGCGGCGGCCGCGCTCGCCGCGCTGACCAGTGGTGAGCCGATCCCCATGGAGCGGGCCGGACCGCTCACGCCGGTGCTGCGCGGCCTCCTCACGATCGACCCGAACTCCCGGCTCGAGGCGGGGCGGGCCTCGATGATGCTCGCCAGGGTGGCGGCCGGCGGGATGGCCGAGGAGTCCCTCCCCAGGCCCCCCGGGCGGCCCGAGGGCAGGCCGTCCCCGGGCGGGTCCGACGGGGCGTCGGCTCCGCAGTTCAGCCGCCGCTCGCAGCACCGCGGGCTGCACCGGGTCGGCTCCGCGCCGCCCCCGGCACCGCGGCCCTCCTCGCCCGGATCGCCCCCGCCGCCGTCGGGGCCCGCGTCGGGGCCGACGCCCCAGCTTCGCGCGCACCGGCGTCCCGGCGAGGGCGTCCACCGGAAGCCGACGGAGATTTCGCCAACCTATCGCCCAATTGTCCGTTTTATGACACCCTTCATAAGGTTGGTCCTCCCGCGTCTTCTCTGGCCGAGGGAACTCCGTAAGCGCGGGTAAAGCGCTTCTCAAGGTGGAATGGCTATCTTCTTCTCATGCCGGAACAGCAGACGCGTGTGCTCGCGGACCGTTACGAGCTGATCGCGCCGCTCGGCCGGGGCACGATGGGCACCGTTTGGAAAGCCCACGACCGTTCCCTCGGCCGTGAGGTCGCCATCAAGGAGATCCGCCAGGAGCCCGGCCTCAGCGAGGCGCAGCGCACCGAACTTCGGGAACGGATGATCCGCGAGGGTCGTACGGCCGCCCGCATCAGCCACCCCTCGGTGGCCACCGTCCACGACGCCATCGTCGAGGACGGCAGCCCCTGGATCATCATGGAGCTCGTGCAGGCGCGTTCCCTGGAGCAGGTGATCGAGGAGGAGGGTCCCCTCCCACCCCGCCTCGTCGCCGAGATCGGGGCCGACCTGCTGGGGGCGCTCCGCGCGGCCCATGCCCAGGGGGTCCTGCACCGCGACGTGAAGCCCGGCAACGTGCTGATCACCGAGAGCGGCCGGGTGGTCCTCACCGACTTCGGCATCGCCAAGGCGGAGGGCGACACGAGCCTCACCAAGACCGGCATGGTGATCGGCTCCCCCGGATACACCGCGCCCGAGCGGGCACGCGGCGAGCACACCGGGCCCGAGTCCGACCTGTGGTCCCTCGGCGCCACGCTGTACTTCGCGGTCGAGGGCCGCCCGGCCTACGAGCGGTCCTCGGTGGCGGAGACCCTGGCCGCGCTGATGAGCGAGCAGGTCGACCCGCCGACCCAGGCGGGGCCGCTGCGCCCGGTGCTCGAGCAGCTGCTGGAGAAGGACCACACGACGCGGCTGACGGCCGCCCAGGCGGGCGCGCTGCTCCGGGCGGTGGCCGACACCCCCTCGCACCTCGCGGAGTCCCTCCCCCCGCCCCCGGCGCCCGCCGCGGCCCCTTCCGCCCCCGCCTTCGCACCGTCTCCCCCGGCCTCCGAGACCCCCCTCGTGGAGGACGCCGGAGACACCGGACACATCGGAGACGCAGGAGACGCCGAAGACACCGAAGACGCCGGGCAGGAGCCGGATGGCCCCGGCGCCCCCGAGGACGGCGCCGGCGGTTTCGACGCCGACCGCACCATGGTGGTCATCCGCCCCAAGGACGGTCTGCGCATCCCCGGCGGAACGGCGCCCACGGAACCCTCCGGACCCTCCGGACCCTCCGGACCCACCGCCTCCCCGGCGCCGGCCTCCGGCCGTCCGACGACCTCGCCCTACCCGGACCGGCCGCCTCTCGCGGAGCCGGGCAGACCGGTCGCGGGACGAAAGGGTCCCGCCGGTCTCGGCACCCCCGTCGCGCGAGGACCCGCGGCTCCCGGTGGCGCCTTCGGGAGGCCTGGGGCGTTCGGGCCGGGTGCCTTCGAGGCGCCGGCCGAGGAGACGGCGGTCTTCGGAGGCCCGGGAAGCGAGTCGGCGGCCACCCCGCCCCACGGTTTCCCGGTGAGCGGCAGACCCGATCTCTCCGCCACCCCGCCGCACGGCTTCCCCCCGGTCGATCCGGAGCTCGCGGCCTCCGGCGAGGGGCGCCCGGGGTCCCCCGACTCCGAAGCGCCCCCTCCGCCGCTGAGGCTCTTCCCCGGCAACCGGCCGCCCGGCGCCGGCGGCCCGCCCGACCGGGGAGGGCCGGGGGCCGCGCAGCCCTGGCGTCCGCCGGGCCCCGAGGCGTCCGACGGCGCCTACCGCTCCCCGGGCCTGGGCACCGACCTGTTCGCGATCGCGAACCAGAACGCCCGGCCCGACCCCGGCCGTCCCGGACCGAGGAAGCCGCCGTCGCAGAAGACCCGGATCGGCGTCCTCGTCCTCATGGGCGTGGCGGCGATCGCCCTCGTGGTGATCATGATTCTGACGGTGGCCGCCTTCTTCTGAGCACTTCCGGGCACGGTCCTGAGCACTTCTGAGCACGGTCACGAGCACGGCCCGCGAGGAGAACCCCGTACCCACCCGCTCCCCACCCGGTTTGATTCCCCCTCCAGGACGCAGACTGGGTTCATGAGCGAGTATCGGATCGAGCATGACTCGATGGGTGAGGTACGGGTTCCCGCGGGTGCGAAGTGGCGGGCGCAGACCCAGCGGGCGGTGGAGAACTTCCCCGTCTCCGGGCGCGGGCTGGAGGTCCCGCACATCGCGGCGCTCGGCCTGATCAAGGCACTCGCGGCCGAGGTCAACGCGGAGCTGGGGGTGCTCGACAAGGAGCTGGCGCAGGCGATCGCCGAGGCCGCCACCGACGTCGCGGAGAACGAGTGGGACGGCGAGTTCCCCGTCGACGTCTTCCAGACCGGCTCCGGCACCTCCTCCAACATGAACGCCAACGAGGTGATCGCCACCCTCGCCGAGGAGCGGCTCGGCCGTCCCGTCCACCCCAACGACCACGTGAACGCCTCGCAGTCGTCCAACGACGTGTTCCCCACGTCCATCCACGTCGCCGCCACGACCGAGGTCTCGTACCACCTGATCCCCTCGCTGCGGCACCTGGCCACCGCGCTGCGGGACAAGTCGCTGGAGTTCGACGGCGTGGTCAAGGCCGGGCGCACGCACCTGATGGACGCCACCCCGGTCACGCTGGGGCAGGAGTTCGGCGGGTACGCCACGCAGGTCGAGAACGCCATCGCGCGGGTGCGGGGCGCGCTCCCGCGCCTCACCCAGCTGCCCCTGGGCGGCACGGCGGTCGGCACCGGCGTCAACACCCCTCCCGGCTTCGCGGCCAAGGTCATCGAGAGGCTGCGCGAGGCCACCGGGCTGCCGTTCTCCGAGGCTCCCGACCACTTCGAGGCCCAGGGTGCCCGGGACGCCGTCGTCGAGCTCTCCGGCCAGCTCCGCACGGTCGCGATCTCGCTCAACAAGATCGCCAATGATCTGCGCTGGATGGGGTCCGGCCCTCGGGCGGGACTGGGCGAGATCAACCTGCCCGACCTGCAGCCCGGTTCCTCGATCATGCCGGGCAAGGTCAACCCCGTCGTCCCCGAGGCGGTGACCATGGTCGCCGCCCAGGTCATCGGGAACGACGCGGCCATCGCCTTCTCCGGCGCCTCGGGCACGTTCGAGCTCAACGTGATGCTCCCGGTCATCGCGCGCAACGTCCTGGAGTCGGTACGGCTGCTCGCCAACGCCTCCCGGCTGCTGGCCGACCGGTGCGTGCACGGCATCACCGCCAACGTCGACCGCATGCGCGAGTACGCGGAGTCGTCGCCGTCGATCGTCACCCCGCTCAACCCGTACGTCGGATACGAGGAGGCCGCGAAGATAGCGAAGCAGGCCCTGGCGGAGCGCAAGACCATCCGCGAGGTCGTCATCGAGCGCGGCCACGTCGCCAACGGCACCCTCACCGAGGAACGGCTCGACGAGCTGCTCGACGTGCTCTCCATGACCCGGCCGCCCTCGTAGACCGTGCCCCGGCCTGGGAGACTCAAGGCATGACCCAGATCAAGTTCTACGGCCGCAGGGACGTGTGGGCCGACCGACGCCGGGAGATCTCCGACACCGTCCACGGCTGCCTGGTGGACGTCTGGCAACTCCCCGAGGACAAGCGATTCCACCGGTTCCTGCTGCTGGACGCCGAGGACATGATCTGCCCGCAGCGGAGCGAGCGGTACCTCATCGTGGAGATCGCCTGTTTCAGCGGCCGGTCGGACGAGGCCAAGCGCTCGCTGATCCGCGCCCTGTTCACCAGGACCGGCGAGGCGCTCGACCTCCCCGCAGAGGACCTGGAAATCGTGATCATGGAGTCGCCCAAGGTCAACTGGGGCATCCGCGGCCTCCCCGGCGACGAGCTCACGCTCATGTACCCGGTCACCATCTGAGAGTCGCGCGACCCCCGGCGGCCGGCTCCGGGCGTTCGCGTCCCGGAACGCGCGAAGGCGCCCCCTGGAACGGGTGCGGAGGGAAGACGGCGCCCCTGCCGGAGCGGAGACTCGCCACATAAGCACGTAACGGAGTGTGGGGGTGGGCGACATGGGCCGGGATTCGGGTCATTGCCTAGATTCGGCAGCATGATTGACCTAGCGGGTCGGCGAGCCGTGGTGACCGGGGCGGGCAGCGGGATCGGGCGCGCCTGCGCGCACCGGCTGGCCGCGGCCGGCGCGCACGTGCTGGCGGTCGACATCGACGCCGAGGCGGCGGCGAAGGTCGCCGCGGAGATCTCGGGAACACCCGTCGTCGCGGACCTGTCGGACCCGGACTTCGTCCGGGCGATCCCGCCCGGCACGGACATCGTGGTGAACAACGCCGGGTTCCAGCACGTCGCCCCGATCGAGGAGTTCCCCCCCGAGGTGTTCTCCAAGATCCTCAAAGTGATGGTCGAGGCACCCTTCCTGCTGGTCAGGGAGGTCCTGCCGGGCATGTACGAGCGCGGCTGGGGCCGGATCGTCAACATCTCCTCGGTCCACGGGCTCCGCGCCTCGCCCTACAAGTCGGCGTACGTCACCGCCAAGCACGCCCTCGAAGGGCTGTCCAAGACGATCGCCCTGGAGGGCGCCCCCCACGGCGTCACCTCCAACTGCGTGAGCCCCGCCTACGTCCGCACGCCCCTGGTGGAGAACCAGATCGGCGCCCAGGCCGGCACCCACGGCATCGGCAGGGACGAGGTGGTCGAGCAGATCATGCTCGCCCCCGCCGCCGTCAAACGGCTGATCGAACCGGAGGAGGTCGCCGAGCTCGTCGCCTACCTCTGCGGCCCGCACGGCTCCTTCATGACCGGCACCTCCCTCCCCATAGACGGCGGCTGGACCGCTCGCTGAGCCCGGTGAACCCGTGGGACCGGCGCCGGAGATCGAACCGACGGGGGAAGGAGCCGGACCTGAGCGGCGTCGCGAGCATCGGAGAATGGTCGGTATGAGCGCACGGGTCTTTCTCGAACTGCTGGCCAGGGAGGCTTCGGCGGTCGAGTTCGAGGGGCCCGTTCTCTCGGCGAGGACCGGCGGGGTCGGCGCGGAGGCGCTGGCGGAGCTGGAGGAGACCAAGCTCGCCGCGCTGAAGGTGCGGGCGCTGCTGCGGCGCAGGGCGAAGCGGGAGGCGGAGCTGTCGGCGCTGTTCGACACGGCGGGCGACCTGGCCGGGCTGCGGGACCTGGACGCCGTCCTGGAGGCCATCGTGCACCGGGCCAGGCAGCTGCTCGGCACCGACGCGGCCTACATGACCCTGCACGACCCGGAGCGGGGCGACACCTGGATGCGGGTGACCGACGGCTCGGTGTCGGCGAAGTTCCGGGCGCTGCGGCTGGCCATGGGCGCGGGGCTCGGCGGGCTGGTGGCCCAGACCGCCACCCCGTACTCGACCGCCGACTACTTCGCCGACGAGCGCTTCCGCCACAAGACCGACATCGACGACGCGGTGCTCGAAGAGGGGCTGGTCGCCATCCTCGGCGTACCGCTCAAGCTGGGCGCCCGGGTGATCGGCGTGCTGTTCGCGGCCAACCGGAGCGTGCGGCCCTTCACCCAGGACGAGGTCGTGCTGCTGGGCTCGCTGGCGGCGCACGCGGCGGTGGCGATCGACAACGCCCGGCTGCTGCAGGAGACCAGGAACGCGCTGGAGGAGCTCAGCGAGGCCAACCGGCAGGTGAACGCGCACAGCCAGGCCGTGGAGCGCGCCGCGCTCGCGCACGACCGGATGACCGGCCTGGTGCTGCGCGGCGGCGGGGTCGAGGACGTGGCGGCGGTGGTGACGGAGGTGCTCGGCGGCTCGCTGACGGTGCTCGACGACGCCGGGCACCCGATCGCCGGGGACGCGGGCGTGCTGGAGGAGGGCGCGCTGGGCGAGGCGGCGTCCGACCAGCCGGCGTCCGGCCAAGAGACGGGATCGAGAACGGGATCGGGGACGAACTCGGGGACCGGCCGGAGACCGGGCTCGAAGCCGGCCGCCAGGCGAGGGACGCGGAAGGCCGCGGACGTGATCGCGGACGCCGCGCGGTCGTCGAGGGCGCTGGGACGCACCGTGCGGCAGGGAGACCTGCTGGTCGCGTCGGTGGACGTGGGCGCGGAGCCGCTGTGCACGCTGGTGCTGCGCAACGGCGGCCAGGTGTCGGACGCCGACCAGCGCATCCTGGAGCGGGCCGCGCTGGTGACCGCGTTGCTGCTGCTGTTCAGGCGTACGGTGGCCGAGGCGGAGGGCCGGGTCAGGGGCGAGCTGCTCGACGACCTGATCTCGCGGCCCGCCCTCGACGGCCTGGCCGACCGCGCCCGGCGGGTCGGGGTGAACCTGGACCACGACCACGTGGTGGTCGTGGTCCGCCACGGCGGCGGGCGGGAGCGGGCAGCGTTCTGGGCGTCCTCCCAGGCGACGCTGCACCACGGCCTCGCCGCGCAGCGCGGCGACGAGGTGGTCCTGCTGCTTCCCGGGGACCGGCCGGGACCCCTGGCCAAGCGGGTGGCGGCCGAGCTGAGCGCCTCGCTCGGCCACCCGGCCACCGCGGGCGCCGGAGGGCCCGTGCGCGGCACCGCGGAGGTGGCCGCCGCGCACCGGGAGGCGCAGCGCTGCGCCGACGCCCTGGTGGCCCTGGGGAGGGCCGGGGAGGGCGCCGGAGCCAGGGAGCTGGGCTTCGTCGGCCTGCTCGTCAGCGAGGGGCGCGACATCGGGGCGTTCCTCGCCTCGGCGCTCGGCCCGGTGATCGACTACGACGCCCGCAGGGGCACCGCGCTGGTCCAGACGCTCACCGCGTACTTCGGCACGGGCGGCTCGCTGTCGCGGACGAGCGAGGCCCTGCACATCCACGTCAACACGGTCACCCAGCGGCTGGACCGGATCGGCCAGCTGCTCGGCGACGACTGGCAGGCCCCCGAGCGGGCCCTGGAGATCCAGCTCGCCCTGCGCCTGCACCGGCTCAGCGGCTGATCCGGCCGCCGGCGGGCCTCGCGGCGGGGCGGCCTCACACATCCACATAGGGCGCCCGTCGGCTATGGCGGTCGTACCCATAGGAGTGACGCCTACCACTACGTACGGTAGCCGGAATCCCCCCCAACAGCGATTCCCCTTGGTGAGTGAGATGGCAGAGAAAACCCGTACCCCCATCGGAAAGATCGTGGGTGCCAGCCTCGTCGGCACCACGATCGAGTGGTATGACTTCTTCCTGTACGGCTCCGCCGCCGCGCTGGTCTTCCCGCAGCTGTTCTTCCCCCAGTCGGAGCCGCTGACGGGCACCCTGCTGGCGTTCCTGACCTACGCGGTGGGCTTCGTGGCCCGCCCGCTGGGCGCGCTGGTCTTCGGGCACTTCGGCGACCGGATCGGCCGCAAGAAGCTGCTGGTGGTCAGCCTGCTGATGATGGGCGGGGCGACCTTCCTGATCGGCTGCCTGCCGACCCACGCGGCGATCGGCATGGCGGCGCCGCTGCTGCTGACCCTGCTCCGGCTCGTCCAGGGCTTCGCCCTCGGCGGCGAGTGGGGCGGCGCGGTACTGATCGTCTCCGAGCACGGCGACGCAGCGCGCCGCGGCTTCTGGGCCTCCTGGCCGCAGGCGGGCGCCCCCGGCGGCAACCTGCTGGCCACCGCCGTGCTGGCGGTGCTGGCCGCGGTCCAGACGGAGGAGGCGTTCGTGAGCTGGGGCTGGCGGATCCCGTTCCTGCTCTCCGGCGTGCTGGTGCTGGTCGGCATGTGGATCCGGCTCTCCATCAGCGAGTCGCCGGTCTTCCAGCAGGCGGTCGCGAACGCCAAGCCCTCGAAGTCCCTGCCGATCGTCGAGGTCTTCAGGTACCACTGGCGCGACGTCCTCATCGCGATCGGCGCCCGCTTCGCGGAGAACGTCTCCTACTACGTGATCACCGCGTTCGTGCTGGTCTACGCGACGGCGCAGGCCGGGCTGGCGAAGCCGGTCGTGCTCAACGCGGTGCTGATCGGCTCGGCCATCCACTTCGTCTCGATCCCGATGTGGGGGGCGCTGTCCGACAGGCTGGGCCGCCGGCCCGTCTACCTGCTCGGCGCCGCCGGGGTGGGGCTGTGGTCCTTCGCGTTCTTCCCGCTGATCGACACGAAGAACTTCGCCGCCGTCACCCTGGCGGTGACCGTCGGGCTGATCCTGCACGGCGCGATGTACGGCCCGCAGGCCGCGTTCTTCTCCGAGCTGTTCGCCACGAGGATGCGCTACTCGGGCGTCTCGATCGGCTCGCAGCTCGCCTCGATCGTCGCGGGCGCCCTCGCCCCGCTGATCGCGGTCGCCCTGCTGGACGCCTACAAGTCGTCGCTCCCCGTCACGCTGTACGTGGCCGGGGCCGCCGTGCTCACCCTGATCACCGTGTACGTCTCGCGCGAGACCCGTGGCCGCGACCTCGTCACCATCGGCACCCACGACGAGGCCGAGACCACTCGCTGACCGGTACGGAGAGACATCTGATGCGCATCGAGAACCGGCCGGTGCCCACCGGCCGGATCACCCAGAACGTCCTGTCGGTCACCGGGAACGACCAGAACGCCGGAAACACTCTGGAAAGCGGCGAGACCGTGCTGTTCGTGCACGGGAACGTGTCGAGCGCCGCCTTCTGGCGGGGCACGCTGCTCGCCCTCGCGGAGGCGGGCCACCGGCCGCTCGCCGTGGACCTGCGGGGCTTCGGCGACACCGAGCCCGCCCCTGTCGACGCCACCCGCGGCCTGCGGGACTACTCCGACGACGTGCTCGCCCTCCTCGACGCCCTCGGGCTGGACGGCGTGCACCTGGTCGGCTGGAGCATGGGCGGCGGGGTCGTGCTGCAGGCGCTGCGCGACCGTCCGTCCGCCGTGCGGAGCGTGACCCTGGTCAACCCGATCTCCCCGTACGGCTTCGGCGGCACGCACGGTGCCGACGGCGTGCTGAACCACCCCGACGGCACGGGCGGCGGGGCGGGGGCGGCCAACCCCGACTTCGTGAAGCTGCTCGCGGAAGGGGACACCTCGGACGGCTCCCCGGTCTCGCCGAGGAACGTGATGCGGACCACGTACGTGAAACCCGGCACGGTGATCGAGGACGAGGACGCCCTGGTCGCGTCGATGCTGTCCACGAGGGTCGGCGAGGACCACTACCCGGGTGACGCGGCGGCGTCGGAGGAGTGGCCGGGGGTCCGTCCCGGCACGCGGGGCGTGCTCAACTCGTTCGCCCCGACGCACTTCCGGATCGACGACCTGCACACGATCGACCCGAAGCCGCCGATCCTGTGGATCAGGGGCGAGGCCGACGTGATCGTCTCCGACACCTCGCTGTTCGACCTGGCCCACCTGGGCGCCCTGGGGGCCGTCCCCGGCTCGCCGGGCACCCCCGCGCAGCCGATGGTCACCCAGACCCGCGCCGTCCTGGAGCGGTACGGCCCGTACACCGAGATCGTCCTGGACTGCGGCCACAGCCCGCACATCGAGCGGCCCGCCGAGTTCCGCTCCGCCCTCTCCGACCACCTGAAGCGGAGCTGACGATGCACAGTACCCATGGCGACGCTTCGCGTCGCGGTTCGGCCGCTCGAACCCGGCTCCTCGGTCCGGTCCCCGGCGCGACCTCACGTACCAGAACGGCCGCGGGATTCGCCGCCGCCGGCCTCGCAGCCCTGGTGGCCCTGTCCGGGGCGCCGGCGGCGAGCGCGGGGACCTCACCGGCGCACTGCGCCCGGCTGGACCGGGTGGCGGTGCCGGGTGCCGAGCACCAGGTGAAGGCCTGCCTGGACGACCTCACGACGGCCGGCACGACCGTCTCCGGGCACACCGACCCGGCCGACTGGGCGGGCCTGCACCCGGCGGGGGCGGTCAACCCGAAGGGCGTGCCCGGCATCCAGGTCGACGGCTACTTCCCCGACACCTCGACCTCCAACACGACGCACGGCTGGAACCACGACTCGCAGTTCGTCCTGCGGCTGCCCGACGACTGGAACGGCGGGCTGGTGGTCACCGGCACCCCGGGCAACCGGGAGCAGTACGCCAACGACTTCACCGTCTCCGACTGGGCGCTGGCCAAGGGCTACGCCTACGCGGTGACGGACAAGGGCAACGTCGGCGCCACCTTCTACAAGGACGGCCGCCGGCCCGGTGACGCGGTCGCCGAGTGGAACGACCGGGTCACGCAGGTCGCGATCGCGGCCAAGGCCGTCGTCGCCCAGCGCTACGGCAGGCTTCCCGAGCGGACCTACGCCGCGGGCATCTCCAACGGCGGGTACCTGGTCCGCTGGCAACTGGAGAACCGGGCCTGGCTGTATGACGGCGGTATCGACTGGGAGGGCACGCTCTGGCGGGTCAAGGGCGACAACCTGCTCAACTACCTGCCCCCGGCGCTGCGGGCCTACCCGGCGGGCGACACCCAGGCGATGTACGACGCGGGTTTCGCCCGCGGCTCGGAGTTCCTGTGGCCGTTCCACCACCAGTACTACTGGGACCTGACCCAGCGCGTCTACCGTGAGGAGCTCGACCCCTCCTTCGACGGCGACACCGACGCGGGCACCCCCTTCTGCGCCTCGGGAACCCCTGCCTGCGACGCCGACTACGACTACGACGCGCGCAAGCCGTACGCGGCGGTGAGGAAGATCGGGCTCACCGGCCGGATCGGCAAGCCGCTGATCACGATCCACGGCACGCTGGACACGCTGCTGCCGATCTCCCGCTCCGGCGACGTCTACGCGGACATGGTCGGCGAGCACCGGCCGTTCCGCTACTACCGGATCACCGACGGCACCCACGTGGACAGCCTCTACGCCTCCTACCCCGACAGGCTCCGCCCGCTGCTGCCGTGTTTCCGCAGCGCGTTCGAGACCCTGGAGGGCTGGGTGGAGCGCAGGCAGAGCCCGCCGCCGAGCGCGACCCTGCCGAGGCCCTCGACCGGCGACCTGCCCAACGAGTGCCGGCTGAGCCTGTGACACCACCCGTGTGACACGCCACCCGTGTGACGCACCGCCCGGCACCACACCGCCCCCCGACGGGGCGGGTGGCGCCGGGCGGATGTCAGTTGAGCATGTAGCGCCGCCGGACGGTCCTGGTCACCCGGACCGCGTTCCTGACCAGCGGTATCCGCAGCGCGACCCGCTTCAGCAGCGGGTACCAGGGCTCGGAGAGCCTGGCGGCGGCGGACCTGTGGATCTCCACCCGGCCGCCGCGGTTCATCTCCACCTTGAAGCGGAGCCCGGTCTCCTTGCCGTCCACCCGCAGGAACGGCGCCCAGACGCCCGGCGCGAGAAACCCCTCCCGGTACGCCAGCCGGGTCGGGATCTTGGCGATCAGCCGCCCGGCCAGTTCCCCGGGGACGCCGGGTTCGACCAGCGCGGGGGCGGCGACCTCGCGTTCCCTGCCCGCGGTCTGGCGGAACACCAGCTCCGCGGGCGGCCCCCCGCTCGGCGGCACGTACGGCACGGGCACGACGACGAAGACGTGCTTGCGCTGCCTGATGACCGTCGTACCCGGGGAGACGAGGACGATCGACTCGGGGAACGAGCGCGGCTCCACGCAGATCCCCAGCTCCCCCCGGTCGGACCACCAGGGGACGATCAGCCGCTTGGAGCGGTCGGCGACCATCCCGGTGCAGTTCAGCGGCGACCCGGTCACCCGGGTGCGCGCCTGCTGCGCCCCTCCGTACATGCGCACGTGTATCTCCCAGAGCCCGGGGGGCAGCGGGCCGCCCATGGCCGCCGAGTCGACGTCCAGCCGGGCCTCGCCGGTGACCTGGAGCCTGACCCCGTTGCGGTGACGGCTGCGGATCATCGAGCACTCCGAGGGCAGGAAGTGGACGTCCCCGGTGTCCTCGTGCCTGATGTAGACCTCGAACCGCGCCCTGGCGGCGGCCTGGCTGACGTCGGCCATCTCGGGCGGCAGGCGGAGCCCGTCGAGGGGGACCGGAGGCTGCCAGAGCAGGCCGTCGTTCCCGTACGGGACGAAGCGCATCGGGGTGCCGTCGGCCTGCATGATCTCCACGGTGAGCCCCAGGGCGAGCGCGCCGTCGTCCCAGGTGAGGGCCTCGAGGTCGGCCTGGAGGCGGACGCCGCGCATGGCCCCGGCCAGGACGACGAGCTGGTCGAGCCTGCCCGCGCGGAGCAGCGCGGCGCGGGCCCGCAGCGGGACGGGCAGCAGGAGGTCGAGGTGCGGGGGGAAGCGCTGGACCACCAGCTCGCGCAGGGTGGTGAAGGTGGCCGCCCGGCCCGTGGAGGAGGTGACGAACCTGCCCCCGCCGAGCCGCCGCAGCACCGCGGTGCGGAACCACTGGGCGTACATCCGGTCGCGCCGGCGTCCCTCGGGCACCTCGTCGTCGATGATGTCGAGCAGCTCGCGCAGTTCCGCGGCCCAGACGTAGGGGTCCTGGGGCGGGTCGGGCCGCTCGGTGACGTGGCAGCAGACCCGGCCGGCCATGACGACGACTCTCCCGGCCCGCAGGTAGGCACGGAGCGCGAAGGCCTGCTCGGCCAGGCATCCGCCGGGGTCGGAGAAGTTCAGCGCCTCGGCGTCGAGGAAGGCCCTGCGGAAGAGCTTGTGCGGGGTGAGCAGCGTGAGCAGCCGGTCCTCGACGATGTCGGCGTTCTCGCGGTCGGTGTCGAAGACCGTGGAGGGCGGCCTCTGGTCGCTGATCAGCCGCCCGAGGAGGATGTCGGCCCCGGTCCCCACGGCGCGCGAGTACATGCGCTCCAGAGCGTCCCGCTCCAGGCGGTCGGTCTGGTTCAGCAGGTAGACGTACCTGCCCCTGGCGACCATGAGGGCGACGTTGCGGCCGCGCATCGGCGAGCCGGTCCGCTCGAGGTGGAGCACCCTGACGTTCGACCGCGCCGCCGCCAGGGTGTCGAGGCGCTGCCGGGTCCCGTCGTCGGAGCCGTCGTCGGCGAAGATGACCTCGTAGTTCTCGGAGGCCATCGACTGTTCCAGCACCGACCGGATACAGGCGTCGGCGCCATCACCGGGGTTGTGCACCGGCACCACCACGCTGACCTTCACGTCCATGCGGCCAAGGGTGCGGCGCGCGGCGCCGGGAGAAGGTCAGACTTGCCGACTCCTGGTCTCTCAGTACCAGCCTTTGGCCTGGGAATGGGCCCACGCGCCGCAGGGCGAGCCGTAGCGGCCCTTGATGTAGGTGAGCCCCCACTCGATCTGGGTCGCCGCGTTGGTCTGCCAGTCGCTTCCGGCGCTGGCCATCTTGTGGCCGGGGAGGGACTGCGGGATGCCGTAGGCGCCACTGGAGGTGTTCATGGCGCGCTCGTTCCAGCCGCTCTCCTTCATCCAGAGCTTCTCCAGGCAGCCCCACTCGCCGGCCCAGCCCCTGGCCTCCAGCATCTGCTTGCCCAGCGCCCTGTTGCCGGTCGGGTTGGAGGTGCCCGGGGGGAGTTGCTGCGGGTTGAACCCGCCGCCGCCCGGAGCCTCGTCAACGATCTTGACCTGGTTGAGGGCCTTGCGGTTCTCGCGCTCGGCGGCGATCTTGTCGGCCTTGAGCGCCTGGGCGGCCTGGGCCTTCAGCATGTCGGACTCCAGGTCGGAGCCGAACGGGTCGGAGCCGAGCATCTTTGACATCTCGTCCAGGGTGAGCGGCTTCGTCGGCGGCGCCGAGGCGTTCTGCACGGCGGTGTAGGCGGTGAAGGCGCCTCCGCCCACCAGGACCACGAGCGCGGCGCCCAGGATCAGCGCGCGCTTGGAGGTCATACCGCGCTTCGAGCTGGGACCGTCGAGGCCCTTCCCCTTGGCCGCCCTGCGGTTCGTGCGGCGAGGGCGGGGCGCCGAGCGCTCCTTCAGTTGCTGTGATCCTGGACTCACGACCTATGAGCTTGCCGTGGGGAGGGGGGTGGTCCGCAACCGAAACGGCGGAGTTGGTCGGCGTCGGTCGGCGTCCGGCCAGGTTCGCCGGGGTTTCTCACGACCTAACCGCCAGGCCACGAGCCCTTTCCCGGCAAGGAAAGCCTGGGAGTGATTTTGCTCACATTTTGCCGTACGGGGTCTCTTGACCCCCTTTAGTGATCATGGAATTGCCCGAATCGTGGTCTGACCACCACGTTCAGGTACTGTTTGCCTTATGTCTGGGTTTTGTGACCCGGCAGATCCATCCGAGCCTTGGGAGAATGATTACCCGGTGGCAGGCATCCTCCTCGTCGAAGACGATCCCTCGGTCCGTACCGGGTTGGAGCTCGCGCTCACCCGGCAGGGCCACTCCGTCACCGCCTACGCCAGCGGTGAGGAGGCCCTTGAGCACATCAGGTCCCGCCGTCCGGAGATCGCCATCCTGGACGTCATGCTGCCCGGCATCGACGGCGTCGAGGTGTGCCGCCGCATCCGCAGGCTCGACCAGCTGCCGGTGATCCTCCTCACCGCCAGGGGCGACGACCTCGACGTGGTCGTGGGACTGGAGGCGGGGGCCGACGACTACGTGGTCAAGCCGGTCGAGCCCCGGGTGCTGGACGCCCGCATCCGCGCCGTCCTGCGCCGGATGGAGTCGGTCGCCTCCGACCGCATCACCTTCGGCGACCTGGTCATCGACCGGGGCGCGCTCAAGGTGGCGCTGGGGGGCCGCGAGGTCCACCTCACCCCCACGGAACTGCGCCTGCTGCTCGAACTCGTCCGCCACCCCGGTCAGGTGCTCAACCGCAGGTATCTGCTGCGGGCCGTCTGGGACCACACCCACGTCGCCGACTCCCGGCTGGTCGACGCCTGCGTCCAGCGGGTCCGCGCCAAGATCGAGGCGGTTCCCGCCGAGCCCGAGTTCATCCACACGGTACGGGGATTCGGCTACCGGTTCAGCCCGCCGTGAAGCGGACGTTCCCCCCCTCGAAGCGGACGTTCCCTCCTTCGGTGCGGCGGATGTACACCGGCCTGCGCGGGCGCCTGGTGATCACCTTCACCCTGATCGCCGTCACAGCCTCCGCGGTCGTCGCGGGAATCGGCTACGAGTTCGTCAAGAACAGCATGATCAGGCGGGCCGAGCACGTGGCCGTGAAAGAGGTGCGCGACATCCTGGAGGGCAGCAGGCTGCCCGTCGGCGCGCTCTGGCCGGGAGACAGCCCGCCGACCGACGAGGAGATCAGCGCGCTGCAGAAGAGCCTGCGCCCCCAGGGCGGCAGGGTGGTGGTCCGCTACGAGAACTACCCCTACCCCGACGGCGACTTCGGCCCCAAGGACGTCCCCGACGACCTCGCCGCCAGGGCCACCCAGCGGATGGTCGCCAAGCGCATGACCATCGGCGGCGACATGTGGCTGCTCATCGGCACCCCCGTCTGGCGGATCGAGCCCATACACACCGCCCAGCCCACCGGAATGACCGTCTTCGTGTTCGCCCCCCTCATCGAGGAGGAGCGGCTCCTGAACGGCCTGCGGCAGCCGCTCGCCGTCGCCGGCGCCGCCATGCTGATCATCGCGCTGTCCCTGGGGCTGGTGTCGGCCCGCCAGCTGCTGCTGCCGGTCAGGCGGCTCGGCTCGGCGGCCCGCGCGCTCGGTGCCGGCCACCTCGACACCCGCCTGCCCGTACACGGCCAGGACGAGCTCGCCGAGCTCACCGCCACGTTCAACGACACCGCCGCCGCCCTGGAGCGGAGCGTCACCGAGCTGCGCGCGCTGGAGGCGATGTCCCGCCGCTTCGTCGCCGACGTCTCCCACGAGCTCAGGACCCCGCTGACCGCGATGACCGCGGTGACCGACATGCTCTCCGAGGAGGCCGACCGGCTGCCGCCCGAGCCCGCGGCGGCCGTGCGGCTGGTGCTGCGCGAGATCGCGCGGCTGCGCACCCTGATCGAACAGCTCATCGAGGCGAGCCGGTTCGACTCGGGGACGGCCACGCTGAACATGGACACCGTGAACATCGTCGACGTGGTCTGCGACTGCCTGGAGATGCGCGGATGGTCGGACCGGGTACGGGTGAACGTCCCCGAGGGACTGACCTTCTCCGTCGACCCCAGGCGCTTCGACGTCATCGTGGCCAACCTGGTGGGCAACGCCCTGCGCCACGGTGAGCTCCCGGTGATGGTGACCGCCCGCAGCACCCCGAACGGCCTGGAGGTGAAGGTGCGCGACCACGGCAAGGGCATCCCCGCGAAGGACCTGCCCTTCGTGTTCAACCGTTTCTACAAGGCCGGAGCCCGGGGTGACGGCAGCGGGCTCGGCCTGTCCATCGCGCGGGCCAACGCCCAGCTGCACGGGGGCACGATCTCGGTCCGCGCGCAGCGGCCGGGCACCCTCTTCACGGTCTGGCTCCCCCCGGCATGAGACGGCCCACCCGCCCGTACGCCCCGGGCACGGGCGAGCTCACCGGCCCGGCCGCCCCCGGTGGGAGAAGGCTCACCCGCCCGGCCGTCCCCGGCACGAGACGGCCCGCCGGCGCGAGGTGGTTCGCCTGCCTGCTCGCCGCCCTGGTGCTCTGCGGCTGCGGCATCTCCCCGACCGACGTCCAGGACTACGGCCACCCGCCGGTGATCAGCTACAGCCCCACGTGGGTGACGGTCTATCTGCTCCGCGACGGCCGGTTGGAGCCCGTCAAGGTCCCGGTGGTCTCCGACTCGGCCAAGAACATCATCGACACCCTGTTCCGGGCCGGCAAGCAGCCGCCGAAGGCGGGGCTGACCAGCGCGCTCAACGACTTCAGCCACTACGACACCAAGACGACCCGCTACTCGGACAACACCGACCAGCGCAACGAACCGGACGACAACCTGGGCTACCGGCTGAACGTGATCATCACGGGTGAGGGCAAGGTCTCCAAGGAGGCCCTCGCCCAGATCACCTGCACCATCCGGCAGAACAAGCAGGAGAGCATCTGGAGCGTCGAGGTCACCCGCCTCTTCCCCGGCACCCCGGAGACGATGGGCGACCGGGGCTGCTTCGAGTACCGCAATCTCGCGGCGCCCGGCGTGCGGCTGCCGCCCTGAGGGTCCCGCCCCGCCCCGTCACCGCGAGAGACTCTCACCACGAGAGACCCGCACCGAGAGACCGTGTTCACGAGAGACCCGGCGCCGTAACGCGCGGAGCGCGGTCGCGGGTGCTCGTACGGCACCCGCGACCGCGCTCCGGCGGTGGCGTCGGGACGCCCCGTCACATCGTGATGTCCTCCAGCATCTCGGTGACCAGCGCCGCGATCGGCGAGCGCTCCGAGCGGGTCAGGGTGACGTGCGCGAACAGCGGGTGCCCCTTGAGCTTCTCCACCACCGCCACGACGCCGTCGTGGCGGCCCACCCGCAGGTTGTCGCGCTGGGCGATGTCGTGGGTGAGGACGACCCGGGAGTTGGCGCCGATCCGGCTCAGCACGGTGAGCAGCACCCCGCGCTCCAGCGACTGCGCCTCGTCCACGATGACGAAGGCGTCGTGGAGCGACCGGCCGCGGATGTGGGTGAGCGGGAGCACCTCCAGCATGCCCCGGTCCATGACCTCCTCGATCACCTCGGGCGTGGTGACCGCGCCCAGCGTGTCGTAGACCGCCTGCCCCCACGGGCCCATCTTCTCGTTCTCGGAACCGGGCAGGTAGCCCAGCTCCTGGCCGCCCACGGCGTACAGGGGACGGAAGACGATGACCTTGCGGTGCTGGCGGCGCTCCAGGACCGCCTCCAGGCCCGCGCAGAGGGCGAGCGCGGACTTTCCCGTGCCCGCCCGGCCGCCCAGCGAGACGATGCCCACCTCGGGATCCATCAGGAGGTCGAGCGCGATGCGCTGCTCGGCGGAACGGCCGTGCAGGCCGAACACCTCGCGGTCGCCGCGCACCAGCCGCACCGACTTGTCGGGCAGCACCCGGCCCAGCGCGGAACCCTTGCTGGACAGCAGGCGCAGGCCCGTGTGGGCGGGCAGGTCACGGGCCTCGACCATGTCGGCCGTGCCGTGCTCGAAGAGGGTCTCGACGTCCTCCGAGGTCACCTGGAGCTCGTCCATGCCGGTCCAGCCGGACTCCACCACGAGTTCGGCGCGGTACTCGTCCGCGGCGAGCCCGATGGAGGCGGCCTTCACCCGCATCGGCAGGTCCTTGGAGACCAGCACCACGTCCGCGCCCTCCGCGGCGAGGGTCTTCGCCACGGTCAGGATGCGGGTGTCGTTGTCGCCGAGCCGGAACCCGACGGGCAGGATGGACGGGTCACTGTGGTTGAGCTCGACCCGGATGGTGCCCTCGCCGATCGGCATGGGCTCGTCCAGTCGTCCGTGCGTCACCCGGAGTTCGTCGAGGGACCTTAGCGCCTTGCGCGCGAAGTATCCGAGCTCTGGATGATGGCGTTTGCCCTCCAACTCGGTGATGACGACGATCGGGATGACGACCTCATGCTCGGCGAAACGGCTCATCGCCGTTGGATCCGCCAGGAGCACCGAGGTGTCCAGGACGTACGTGCGCCGCTGCACTGCCGGCGACGTGGGTGAGGACGAAGGGTTTGCCACGCGTTCTCCCCCGGGCGCCATGGACGGCGCCCTGCCATGAGCTGGGATGCGGACCGGCCCCGGGCCCGCTCACGAGAACGTCGAGCAGGGACCGTTGACCGGCCCTCCTCAGCAGGTCGTGACGCAAAGGCGGGCCCTCTCCGGCGTAGGTGAGCTGTGCTCTCCTACTTCTTACGGTACGTCCTGAATGCCCGACTTCCAACTGCTTAAGACTGACCGAAAGGGGCCGTTCATGTGGAGTTTCAGGAACCGTACCTGCGGTGCCGCGCGGCGTAGGAGCGGAGAGCCCGCAAGAAGTCGACCCTGCGGAAGTCAGGCCAGTAGGCCTCGCAGAAGTAGAATTCGGAGTGAGCGCTCTGCCAGAGCAGGAAGCCGGAGAGCCGCTGCTCTCCCGAGGTCCGGATGACCAGATCCGGGTCGGGCTGACCGCGCGTGTAGAGATGCTCCGCGATGTGCTCGACATCGAGGACCTCGACAAGGTCCTCGATACTCGCGCCCTTGCTCGCGTGCTCCTGGAGAAGGGAGCGCACCGCATCAGCGATCTCACGCCTTCCTCCATACCCAACAGCAACGTTCACAATCAAACCGGGACGATGTGATGTCGCTTCTTTTGCGTTCTTGAGGACACGGGCCGTGTGATCGGGCAGAAGATCGAGCGCGCCCATGGGCTTGATGTGCCATCCGTCGGCCACGAGCTCCTGGACGACGTCCTCGATGATCTTCATCAGGAGATCCAGCTCGTCCTTGGAACGGTTGATGTTGTCGCTCGACAGCAGCCACACGGTGACGACCTCGACACCGGCCTCGCGGCACCAGCCGAGCAGCTCCGAGATCTTGTCGGCGCCCTTGCGATGCCCGCGGCTCACATCGTCGATGCCCATCGAGCGCGCCCAGCGCCGGTTGCCGTCGACGATCACGCCGACGTGCCGGGGAGCCATCTCCCGCTGACGGGACAGCTTCGCCTCAAGCCTGCGTTCGTACACCCGGTAGACGAGATCGCGCACGCCCATTGAAGCCCCTCCCTCAGCACCCGCCACGAATGGGCACTGACAGGCAATTATCGCCGCCCCGCGGACCCCTCCGCCCCCTCTACAGGGTTCCGGCGGGCTTGCCCGGCTTGCGGGCCCCCAGGCAGTCCTCGGCCTCCGCGACGAGCGCCTCCACGAAAACACCCAGCTCAGAGGATGTCAGAACGGCGCGCATCCCCATCCCGCCGCCGCCCCATGCCTCCAGGAAGGCCCTTCTGGTGAGCCGCCACTCCCCGCCGGGCCCCCGCAGCCCCGGGACCCAGACCGGGATGGTCCGCAGCTGGCAGCGGAGTTCGCCGCCGCCGACGACACCGTTCCTGGCCCGGTAACGAAAGGCGAACAGTTCCGTGTCGCCGGGAAAGCGGTCGTCGGGGTCGGGCCACCGTGCCTCGTGGCCCGCGCGCGCCTCGGCGACCCCCCGCGCCAGCCGGGTGAGGAACCAGCCGCACCGCTCGCCCACCGTCCCGTACAGCGCGCCGTCGCGGTGCAGCTGCAGGGTGATCTCGTACGGTGTGCCGACACTGTCACGGCACGCCACCGGCGTAACAGTCAGATAAGAACCATCAAGACAACGCAGTCCCCCCACCTCAGAGAGGGTATCCCTGGCCCAGTCCGCCAAAACACGATCAACGCCATCCATGTCCCCGCCAGCCGGGCGGCTGATGCCATTCGGTCCAGCCGTACCCGGACCGCCCGTCCTCGGCCTCGAACCGGCACAGGGCACGCGGGAAGCGGGCGACCTCCCCGTCGGGGGACGTCATGGCGACCGGGGCGAAGGCGAGCGGGACGACCGTCATCGGCATGCCGGGCACCTCCAGCCGCGCCCCGGACGGGAAGCCGTCCGCGCCGAACTCGCTCGCCGCGGTGAAACCCTCCCGCTCCTCGGTCGCCCCGCCCGGCGGGACGGTGAAGCACGGCCAGGGCATCTCGAAGCCGACGTTGGCGCGCATGCCGTGGAAGAACGTGCCGTCGTCGAGCCGCCCCGAGCTCCACAGCCACGACATCCGCCACCAGTCGCGCTCCCCCCAGCTGTGGTCGCGCTCGCCGTACCCGGAGAAGGCGATCTCCTCACCCCCGCCGACCCGAATCGTCCCCGCGACCGCGCAGGGGATCTCGTACCGGGACATGAAGCGGTACGGGTACGGGTCGCCGCCGCTCCGCCACTCCAGGTCGAACGCGAGCGAGGTCGTCTCGGCGCCCCCGAGGTCCCCGTACGCCATGGCGGGGTCGTCCAGGACGGCCGCCGCCCCGGCGTCGAGGGTCACCCGGAAGGACCGCATGGGGTCCGTCACGTCGTGGACGGCCCGGAACCCCCCGCAACCCTCGCCGCGCACCGCGAGGACCCCGGGACGCGTCCCCGCCCCGTCCTGCGCGGGAGGACCGGGGACGGACAGCGGGACGTGGTGGTCGGCCAGCAGCACCGCGGGCCGGTCCCTGCCGACCAGGCACGCCCAGTACCAGGCGCGGTTCCAGTTGGGATACAGGCCGAGCCGGACGTAACCGGCGAGCGAGCCGTCCTCGGCCGCGAAGTCGAGATAGACGGACTCGCTCCACAGCGGCTCGGGGCCGGCCGGGTGCGGCCCCTCGTCCTCGGGCCGCAGCGGCCATGTCTCGTGATCGACGAACTTTCCCACGGTCACTCCGATGCAGGCGCCCGATCATGGGTCGGCACGTGCCGGCCGGCGTGGATCGACCGGCGTGGATCGACCGGCACGTGTCGGGCGGCATGTGTCGGCCCAACCTAACCGACCGCGCCCCGGCCGGACAGGATCCTCAGGAGCTGCCGCCGCAGCCGCCCCCGCCCCCGCAGCCGGAACCCGAGCCGGAATCGGAGCCGCCGTCCCCACCCCCGCCGCCGAAGAAGCCGTAGGAGGCACCCGCCGAGGCACCGGAGGCGCCGCGGCGGCGGGAACCGCGTCGGGGCGCGGGAGGCGGTGGCGGGCCGTCCATGGACAGGATGGCCGACAGCCGTCCGTCCTCCCACTGCTTCAGGCCGTGCAGGGCGACGCCCAGGATGTTCAGCTCGTCGTGGTCGACGTGGCCGCCGCCCCGGGGCGGCAGGGACCTGTCCTCGCGGTGGCGCAGGCGGTGGTGGGCCAGCGCGGTCTTCCCCGCACGGTTGGGGTGGGTGGGGTCGGCCCGGCCGGAACCGGGCGCGTCGATCAGCCCCAGGTCCCTCAGCCGCGCGATCAGCATGGTCACCGCGGCCCCCCGGGCCACCCTGTCCCTGATCACCCAGACCGGCACGCCGCCCCCCTGCCCCCTGAGGTGGTCGAGGATCTCGGTCTGCACCGGCTGGGTGAGCACACCGACCTGGCCTGACACCTGCGTCAGCCGCCCGTCGCGCCGCGCCCTGACCGCCCCTGTCGCGGTCAGCGAGGCCAGTGCGGTGTCGACCACCCTGGGCCGGCCGCCCGCGAGCAGCGCCAGCTCGTACGGCGTCAGCTCGGGCCCCTCGTAGACGCGCGGGGGGCGCACGGCCAGGCGCAGCGCGATCAGCACCGCCACGCCCAGAAGCGCGAGACCCACCACGACGATGATCTGTACGGTCTGCATGACGGCCTCCGGGATGACGTCCCTGCGCCAGGTTCACTACCCAGTGGACGAACGGGGAGGACCAGAAGTTTCGGCGGCGCCCGGTCCGGCACGCCCGATGTGGGGCGGCACCCGGCTCAGCGCCTCCGGTCCGGCGGCACCCGGCTCGACGCGCGCGGTTCGACGCGGCCGGTTCGACCGGCTCGACGCGCGGTTCAACGGCGTCTGCCGAAGAGCGACCACCGGCGGGGCACGGGGCCGGGCTCGGGGGTCACGGGCTCCTCCGGCAGCCGTCCCGCCGCGCGGAGGCGGCCGGCGAAGTCGCGGGCGTCGGCGTGGGAGCCGCCCGGCGGCTTGGGGCGGCCTCTCGCGTACGCGTCGAACTCCCCGGCGAAGCCGTCGCCGAGCGACGCGACCAGATCGGGCCGTAGCCTGGCCACCGTCCTGCGCCGTTTGGCGATCAGGCCGGCCTCCTGGACGCGCAGCCGCTCCCGGTCGAACCCCCGCGGCGCCTCCCGCCCGGCCACCAGGGCCGCCACCAGGGCCTCCTGGGCCCTGGCAAGGGCCTCACGCGCCGTGTCACCGGTGCCCGGCTCCCGGTGCGTCCCCCGCCCCTCCCCGGCCTCCAGCGGCTCTCTCGCGGCCTCCCGCTCCCTGGCGATCTCTCGAACCCCCTCGACGGCTGCCCGCCCCTCGTGGCCGCCCGGCTCCCGTACCCGGCCGGTGGCGTCCCCGGACACCGCGTCGTCAGACACGGGCCATCGCGCCGCGGATCCGGTCGAGCTCCCCCTCCAGGGCGCCGTCGCTGGGGTAGTCGTCGTCCCATTCGAGCAGCACACCGGGCGGATCGACCCGGGCGCACAGCTCGGAGAGGATGTCCAGCACGTCCTGCGGGACGTGGGCGGTGTGGGTGTCGTGCCACAGCCCCTGGCGGAAGTGGCCTCCGGCGACGTGGACGTAGGCCAGCTCGGACAGCGGGAGGCCGTCCAGCGCGGCGGTGGCCGACAGGCCCAGGTTGACCTGGTTCGTGTAGAGGTTCGCCACGTCGATCAGGAGCCCGACGCCGGTCATCTCCACCAGTTCGCCGAGGAAGGCCGCCTCGGTCATCTCGTCCTCCGGCCAGCCGAACAGGGCCGCGACGTTCTCCAGAGCCAGCGGTACGGGAAGCGCGTCCTGCGCCCGCCGCACGTTCTCGGCGACGACGGAGAGCGCGGCCCGGGTGCGCGGGACCGGAAGCAGGTGCCCGACCTCCATCCCGCCCGCCCGTACGAAGGCGAGGTGCTCGCTGACCAGCGGCGCGTCCAGGGCGCGGGCGCAGTCCGCCAGGTGCGCCAGCCGCCGCGGGTCGGGAGGCTCGGCGCCGCCGATGCCCAGCCCGACACCGTGCGGGATCACCGGAACCCCGCGGGCGCGGAGCACCCGCAGCGACTCGGGGAGCCGGGCGGGGCCGATGTTCTCGGCGATGACCTCGACGAAGTCGACCCCGGGCAGCCGCTCCACGGTCAGGTCGATCTCCGGCCGCCAGCCGATGCCCACCCCCAGCGCCGGAGACTCAGCCGCCATCGGAGGCGTCCCCGTTCCGGCCTGCCCGCCGGGCCGCCACCGCCCCTCCGGTGGCACCGGCCGTCCTCACCGCCGGGGCCGGATGCCGCTCACCCACCGCAACCGCCACCGCCGCACCCTCCGCCGCAGCTGGACCCGCCACCGCCGTCACCCGACCCGCCGGAGTCACCCCAGCCACCGGAGCCGAAGTCACCGCCACCGCCGAAGGAGGAACCGTCCCCCGAGCTCGAACCGCCGCCGCAGGCGCCCGTGGCGCAGCTGCTCGAACCGCCTGCGGCCTGGCGCTGGAGCTCCTCCTCCAGGCCGGGCTCGTTGAGCTCGCTCAGGCCGTACAGGGCGACGGGGATGCCGACCGCGAAGGCGAGATCAGGCGCGACGGGGCGGGCACCCCGCGCGTAGGTCCGGCGGGCGGAGGCGAGCACCTCGTGGCCGGCGTGACTCAGAACGTCGCGCAGCGCCCGCTTCTGCCGCGCGTAGACGGAGAAACCACCGATCACCGAGAACATGCCCACCAGCAGCGCGAAGGTGCCGAGTCCCCCGGTGGCCCCCGCGAGCAGGATGCCCGCCACGACGATCACCTCGATGATCGAGGTGATCTGGAGCCGGCTCAGCAGCACCTGAGCGTGGTCGAGCGCGCCCTCGGGCACCAGCAGGCCGAGCCCCAGCAGGCGGTAGCGCAGGCCGTCGACGCTCTGCCCCTCGGCCACCGCGCGGCGGACCTCGCCCACCGGGGCCGAGCCTCCGCGCAGGTGGAGCGACTCCATGACGGCGTACTCGATCGGGTCGGGAGACGGCTGGGCCCCGGCGACCAGGCTGGCCTGACCCCCTCGCGAGATCCGGATCGCCCCGGCCCTGGCCAGCAGGCCGAGCGCGGTGTTGATCACGCGGCGCGGCCCTCCGGAGAGATAGGCGAGCTCGTACGGGTTCGGTGGCCCGCCGTAGTGGCCGATCATGGCCGAGCGAACCCGGCGGTGCTCGCGGTGCAACGCGAAGGCCGTGGAGAGGATGACCAGGCCGACGACGAAGGCGATGACGAACAGTGAGAACCCCATGTCCGCCTCCTTGGGGGGAAGGTGGGCCACAGGAGTGACGTCCCGTGTACCCAGGTAGACGCGCACAGCCTGGCAGAAGTTTCACCCGACTTCGACGGCGACCCGGTGAGATGTCGGTCACCAGGCGAAACACATGTCACCGGCCCCGGCGCGGCCGGAGCCGGTGGCCTCGGACGCGCCTTTCCCCGGCCCGGGTGCCCGGCCCGGCGATCACCCCAGACGGACACCCGATCCGGCCCGGCGATCGATTCAGGCGGGCGCCCGGTCAGGTCCGGCGCTCGATCCAGGCGGGCGCCCGGTCAGGTCCGGCGCTCGATCCAGGCGGGCGCCCGGTCAGGTCCGGCGCTCGATCCAGGCGGGTGCCCAGCCCGGGCGGGTGCCCAGCCCGGGCGGCACTCAACCCAGGCGGGCGACGAGGGCCTCGTACTCCTCCCAGAGCTCCTTGGGCATGTGGTCGCCGAAGGTCTGGAAGAAGGCGGGCATGAGCGACGCCTCCTGCCTCCAGATCTCCTCGTCGACGCTCAGCAGTGTCCGCATGTTCTCCTCGGAGACGTCGAGGCCCTCGGTGTCGAGCTGGGCGGGAAGCAGGCCGATGGGGGTCCGTACCGCCTCCGCCCGGCCGTTGAGGCGGTCGACGATCCACTTGAGCACGCGGGTGTTCTCGCCGAAGCCGGGCCAGATGAACCTGCCCTCGTCGTCCTTGCGGAACCAGTTCACGTAGTAGATGCGCGGCAGCCGGGCGTTCTCCCGCCGGCCGATCCTGAGCCAGTGGGCGAAGTAGTCGCCCATGTTGTAGCCGCAGAAGGGCAGCATCGCGAACGGGTCGCGACGCAGCTCGCCGACCTTGCCCTCGGCGGCGGCGGTCTTCTCCGAGGCGATGTTGGCCCCTACGAAGACGCCGTGCTGCCAGCTCGTCGACTCCGTGACCAGGGGGACCGCGCTGGCCCGGCGCCCGCCGAACAGGATCGCGGAGATCGGCACCCCCTCGGGGTCCTGCCACTCGGGGGCGATCGTCGGGCACTGCGCGGCCGGGACCGTGAAGCGGGCGTTGGGGTGCGCGGCGGGCTCGCCGGAGTCCGGCGTCCAGGCGCGGCCCTTCCAGTCGGTCAGGCGCGCCGGGGGCCGGTCGGTGAGCCCCTCCCACCACACGTCGCCGTCGTCGGTGAGGGCGACGTTGGTGAAGATGCTGTTGCCCCAGAGCGTCCTGATCGCGTTGGCGTTGGTGGCCTCACCGGTTCCGGGGGCGACGCCGAAGAAACCCGCCTCGGGGTTGATGGCGCGCAGCCGCCCGTCGTCGCCGAAGCGCATCCAGGCGATGTCGTCGCCGATCGTCTCGACCTTCCATCCGGGAAGGGTCGGCTGGAGCATGGCGAGGTTCGTCTTCCCGCAGGCGCTCGGGAAGGCCGCCGCGACGTAACGCGTCTCCCCGGAGGGCGGGGTGATCTTGAGGATGAGCATGTGCTCGGCCAGCCAGCCCTCGTCACGGGCCATCGTGCTGGCGATGCGCAGGGCGTAGCACTTCTTGCCGAGCAGGGCGTTGCCGCCGTACCCGGAGCCGTAGGACCAGATCTCGCGGGTCTCGGGGAAGTGGCTGATGTACTTGGTGGGGTTGCACGGCCACGGCACGTCGTCCTGGCCGGGCTCCAGCGGGGCGCCGACCGAGTGGACGGCCTTGACGTAGCCGCCGCGCTCCTCGATGAGCCGCAGGGCGTCGTCGCCCATGCGGGTCATGACGCGCATGGACACGACCACGTACGGCGAGTCGGTGATCTCCACGCCGAGCTGGGAGATCTCACCGCCCAGAGGCCCCATGCAGAACGGCACCACGTACATCGTCCGGCCGCGCATGCTGCCCTTGAAGATCTCGCCGAAGGTACGGCGCATCTCGGCGGGGGCGATCCAGTTGTTGGTCGGTCCCGCGTCCTCCTCACGCTCGGAGCAGATGTAGGTCCGATCCTCGACCCTGGCGACGTCGCCGGGGTCGGAGGTGGCGTGGAAGCTGTTCTGTCGCTTGGCCAGACGCGTGAACGTGCCCTGCTCGACCAGCAGGTTCGTCAGGCGGGTCCATTCGGCCTCGGAGCCGTCGCACCATTCGATCCGGTCCGGCCGGGTCAGCGCGGCGATCTCCTTGACCCACCCGGCAAGCTCCTCGTGGCTGGTCGGGCTGACGGCGGTGACATCTACGGTAACGGACACTGCTGGGGCTCCTTTACACTTCTCCGGGCCAAAACATCATTGACGAACGAACCGCGCTCAATCCAATTGGCATAGACCAGTGAATTCGCACGATCACGCGTCATGGCGCTTCAGGCCCGGCGCCTCCCACGGCGTATGGCCTGGCAGGAGACGCAAGGTTTTGAAACCCCTACCCAAAAGAAGTGAATCTAAAAAAGCCGCATCGGCAGTGGTATAGGCCAATGAGAAAGGTCTAAACCAATCGGCGAACAGGTTCAGACCAATTCATTGGTCATTTCCGCTGCCCAGGCTCAGGAATTCACGTCCGGACCCGCCGCCCGGACGCGATCGACGTGCTGGAGCGCGTCCCTCAGATCCGCCAGCCAGGTGTCGGTGTGGTTGCCCACCAGGCGCACGCACCAGGCGAGCGCGTCACTGCGGCTGCGGGCCACCCCGGCCGCGACGAGGGTGTCGAGCACCTGACGCTCCGACTGCTTGAGCCGGGTCATGACAGGCACCGAGAGTGTGGTGAACATCACTGTCTTGTCGCCGACGGCGACTCCCCAGGAGACCTTTCTGCGGAAGCGCTGCTCGGCCTCGAGCGCGATCTCGACGCGCCGCTCCCTGGTCTCCTCGCGGAAGCGCAGGATGCCGCCCTCCATGGCGGCGGAGTGCTCCACCTCCGAGACGTCGTCATCGAGCACGGGAGCCCGGAGCCTGCCGACCACCGCGATCTCCTCGCGGTCCAGCACGATCTCCACCCCGCCCTCGAACCACTCCTCGGGCAGCCTGCCCGCGAACCAGCCGCGCAGCTTCGCCACCGCTTCATCTTTTCCCATGTAATTTAGATTACAACGCTTCACCGAACGAGGCCAGCATCGCGCCGCGCCGAACGCGGGCAGCCGAAACCCCGCGGGAACACGGGGAAACGCGGGGGAACGTGCGGGAGGCGTGGAAACGGAGGACGCGGGCTAGCGGACCCGGGCGGCGACCTGCGGGCTGATCCGTACGGCCCCGGCGAAGTTGCGGGTGGTGACGGGGACGAGCTTGACCACGTCGCCGGTCCTGGGGGCGTGCAGCATCTTGCCGCCTCCCCAGTAGATGGCCACGTGCGAGACGTAACCGGGGTTGGTGGGGTCGTGCCGCCAGAACAGCAGGTCACCGGGCTGGGCCTCGGAGAGCGGGATCTGGGGACCGGAGACGAACTGCTGGTGCGTCACCCGGGGCACCTTGATCCCCGCCTGCGCGTACGCCCACTGGACCAGGCCCGAGCAGTCGAAGGTGTCAGGACCCTCGGCGCCCCACACGTACGGGCGGCCGAGCTTGCCGATCGCGGCGGTGAGCGCGGTCGTGACCTGAGGGGCGGTCATGAAGGAGCTCGCGGACCAGGTCACGGTCTTGCCGGTGGTCTCGCCGGCGGTCTTGCCGGGGGCCCTCAGCACCGGGTTGATCATCGCGACCTGCGACCCCTTGGGAAGGTTGCGCAGGAGGGTGAGACGCAGCTTCGCGGAGTCGGCCCTCGGCGCGCTCACCACGAGCGCGTTGTTCTCCGGGATGCCCAGCGTGCGGGCGGTCGGCCGGGAGACCACGGCGTCGATGGCGCCCATGCCCATCGTGGCGTAGGCGCCCACGCGCAGGTTGCGCCCGGCGGTGGTGAAGGTCTTGCCCAGCGGCATGCCCCCGTCGTTGCCCAGGACGAAGGAGACGGCGACCTCCCCCGCCGAGACGTTCCGCCAGAGCCTGTCGGAGCGCGCGGTCGGCTTGGGGGTGTACGCGCGGAACGTCGAGGGGTTCACCCCGAGCGTCTGCACCGGCTTGCCGTCCAGGATCACCTCCGCGGCGTCGGCCCGCTCCACCGCCCGTACCCCGGGCAGCTGGGCGATCCTGGCGACCACGGTCGCGCTGAGCGGCCGGTGCGCGACGACGAACAGGTGCGGCTGCCGCATCGAGGTGAGCGGTGCCACCGGTTCCGGTGCCGCAGGCCCGCCCTGGGCGGGCTTCGCCACCTGGGTCGGCAGCGTGGCGACGGACCTGCGCATCGTGACCGTCTCCGGCTCGGCCTCCGGCATCTGGGCGAAGACCATCAGGCCGGTGGCCAGCACGCCGACGAGCAGGACGGCCAGGACGGGGACGACCCGCCTCATCAGGCGGGCGGTGCGGTGGCTGTAGCGGAGACGGGGGCGGTAGGCGAGATCCTGCCGGGCCTCCCGGATCAGGTCGGAGACACGTGGCCGCCGATCGAACACGACATCTCCCCTTCCCCGCGGACTCCAGCCCTACGAGGGTGCCGTAGAGCGCCCTCCAATGCACGCGAACCCATCGAAAAGCGCCCTATCTGCAATGTGGCCGCACGACTTACGAAACCCTGCCAAATCCTCTGACACACGGCAATCCGCCGGGACACCCGTCCCGGCGGATCAGCGAATCGATCGGAGTATGGGGAGGTCAGTTGCCGATGTACGGCACGGCCTCGAGGATCTCGACCGTGTTGGAGCGGCCGTTCGGCATCGTGTAGGTCGCCTTCTCGCCGATCTTCTTGCCGTTGATCGCCGCACCGAGCGGCGACTTGGGCGAGTAGACGTCGATCGGGGCGCCGCTCTCCTCACGGGAGGCCAGCAGGAAGGCGACCTCCTCGTCATCGCCCTCGAAACGGACGGTGACCGTCATTCCAGGACCGACCACACCTTCGGTGCGGGGCGCCTCGCCGACCTTGGCACTGTCGAGGATCTGGCGGAGGTGGAAGATGCGGGCCTCCATCTTGCCCTGCTCGTCCTTGGCGGCGTGGTAGCCGCCGTTCTCCTTCAGGTCACCTTCCTCGCGTGCCGCCTCGATCTTCTTGGCGATGTCGACGCGCCCGGGCCCCGAGAGGTGCTCGAACTCAGCCTTCAGGCGGTCGTACGCCTCCTGAGTGAGCCAGGTGACGCTCTCGCTGTGGGAGTCGGCCACGGGTTCTCCTTGCTTCCTCGGGGGCTTCGTGCTTGGTGCTTGGGGGGCTGCGGTCGGTTGAATTTCGAAAGGCTAACAAGTTAACCCCTCGACCGCCTCCCCAAATGTCTCACTATACGAGATAGCAGTACTGGACATGGCCGGAAGTGGCCCGAGCACTGGTCTCTAGCCGTTCGGTAAGCCGAACATACCCCTCACCAGCCGGAATATTGACCTCCTTGCTGCCGACCTCGACGTGGCTGACGTCCGTGGCCCGCAGGCGGCAGAGCGCCGCGCGATCGGATGGTTTGACCACTTCGAAGGTGATCTGCAGAGAATCGCCGCGGGTGGCATCGAACGCGATGACCTGGTCGATGACCTCCGTGTTGCCCTTCGCCGCCCACATCACGTAGCCCCATCCCCCTGCGCACACGGCGCAGAGGATCGCGATCACGACATGCACGACGAAGCGCCCCCTGCGCTCCGGGCGGTCGGGAAAGTCGCCCGGGGTGCCGAGGACAGGACCGTCCTGACGGCCCTTCTCGGCTTCGCTGGTGGCCATGACGGAATCTCCCTGCACTACCTCGGTGTTATCCGAGACAATTGTCCCCTGCGGGGGCCTCGCCCTCGCGACCGCCCAAGAGAAACTAACCTCTCCCTAGAGTGACGTAAGCCGAGGGCGCGCGGGGCACCACGTCGAGCGGAGCGGAAGACACGGCCAGGCGGGCCGTCCGCGAGGCGACCGGCGACGATCCGACGCGCGACCGACATAAGGAGACACCGAGCCCGTGAGTGCACCGCTCAGGCTGATGGCCGTTCACGCGCATCCCGACGACGAGTCGAGCAAGGGCGCCGCCACCATGGCGCGCTACGTGGCCGAGGGCGTGGACGTGCTGGTCTGTACGCTCACCGGAGGCGAACGCGGGTCGATCCTGAACCCCAAGATGGAGCGCCCGGAGATCCTCGAGAACATCGGCGAGGTCCGGCGCCTGGAGATGGAGCGCGCCCGGGAGATCCTCGGCGTACAGCAGCGCTTCATGGGGTTCGTCGACTCCGGCCTGCCCGAGGACGAGAGCGAGCCGCTGCCCGAGGGCTGCTTCGCGCTGCAGCCGCTGGAGATCGCCTCGGAGCCGCTGGTGGCGGCCGTCCGCGAGTTCAGGCCGCACGTGATCCTGACCTACGACGACGACGGCGGCTACCCGCACCCCGACCACATCATGACCAACCGCGTCTCGGTCGAGGCCTTCGAGGCGGCAGGCGACCCCGACCGCTATCCGGACGCCGGCGAGCCCTGGCAGCCCCTGAAGCTCTACTACCACATGGGTTTCACCAAGGACCGGTTCGAGGCGCTGCACGAGGCGATGAACGACCGCGGCATCGGCTCCCCGTACGCCGAGTGGATCTCCCGCTGGGAGGACCGCCCGCAGAAGTGGCCGGTGACCACCCGCATCCCCTGCGGCGACTACTTCGAGGTCCGCGACGAGGCGCTGCTCGCGCACGCCACCCAGGTCGACCCGGACGGCTTCTGGTTCGTCTGCCCGCGCGACCTTCAGCGCGAGGTCTGGCCGACCGAGGACTACCACCTGGCCCGTTCGCTCGTGGACGTCGAGCTTCCCGAGGACGACCTGTTCACCGGTGTCCACGCGGATGTCCCGGCGGACACGGTCTCGCACGCCTGCCACTGACGCGACCATGGGGTGACGGTGGCAGACTTGACATGTGATTGCATTCGACACCGTCACCAAAGGTGACGTCAGCCCGGGTCTCCTGGGTTTCCTCGTCGTGGCCGGCCTGGGGTTCGCCCTGTACATGCTGGTCAAGTCGATGAGGAAGCAGATCTCCAGGATCGAGGTCCCCTCCGAGGCCGAGCTGAGGGAGCGGAAGGACGCCGGCACCACCACGACGCCGACCGCTCCCTAGCCCCGGCCCCGCCGGATCCACGGTCCCGCCCGGCCACCGCGCGACACGCGCGAGGGGCGGGATCAGCCGAGCCGAAATCCCGAGAGCGAGCGAGAACGACCATGGCCGACGACATCGAGGTCTCCGACAACCCCGAGGCCTCCCGCTTCGAGATCCTGCTGGACGGCGGGGTCGCCGGGTTCGCCGCGTACCGCCTGCGCGCCGGAAAGATCTTTTTCACCCATACCGAGATCCTCCCCGAGCACGAGGGCAAGGGCCTGGGCAGCCGGCTGGCCTCAGCGGCTCTCGACGCGAGCCGCTCGTCCGGCCGGTCGGTCGTGCCGCTCTGCCCGTTCATCGCCCGCTACATCCGGCGCCACCTCGAGTACAAGGATCTGGTCCCCGAGGGCTACCTCGACCTCCTCGACGAGGAGGCCTGACCTTACGGCTCCCGCCCGGAGCCGCGCGGGAGCCGGACCGTCCGCCGACCGGCGGACGGCGCCGTCACGGGCCGTCGTCAAGGACCGCCGTCACGAAGCGCGCCCCCGGATCGGGACGCCTCACCGGCCTCTTCGGGCCGTACGGGAACGCCCGTCAGTCACCGAGGGTGTCCGTCGAGGACCAGGCGCGCTCCAGCGCCCTGGGCAGCCCCCAGCGGCCCAGCGAGGTGAGCACCTCGGTCCTGTCGACGATCCCGAGGCACGCCCAGAGCGGGGTGACCGAGCTGAAGAGCGTCTCGGCCGCCTCCAGGTCCTCCGGCTCGTCCAGATCGACGTCGATGTCCTCCGATTCGGCGATGAGCCTGGCGATCCGCTCGGGCGACGCCAGCACCCCGGGGCCGCGCCTGGCCAGGGCGGCGACCACGGCCAGCCAGTCGGCGTGATGGATCGCGCACAGGGCGGCCAGCACCGAGTCCTCGTGGCTGAGCTCCCCGTCCAGGTCGGAGAAGACCTCCAGCCGGTCCTCCTCCTCGGGCAGGTCGGAGATCGGCCCCGCGATGCCCGCCGTGACGGTCAGCCAGAGCTCCTCGTCGTCGGCCGGCAGCGGCTCCCCCTCGTACCCGGCGCAGGCCCGCAGCACGTTGCCGGGATAGCCGGGCCTGCCCAGCACCTCGCGCAGCCGGGTGGCCGCGGCGTGCAGCTCCCTGACGGGCCGCTCGGGCTCGGGCAGCTCGGCCAGGATGCGCCGCAGTTCGGCCAGCGCGAACGCCTCCTCCTCGTCCCAGGCGGCGAACAGCTCCTCGTCCTGCTCGTCGGAGACCGCGGTCCCGGGGATCCGCCCGTCGGGCAGCGGGCCGGTGAGCCAGCGCTCCTGGAGATCCGCGTAGGCCTCCCTGGCCTGCTCGTCGCCCCGGGCGAGCGCGTCCGGATCGATCTCCCCGGCGGCGACCCGTTCCTCCAGGTAGGCGACCAGCCCGTGGAACATCTCCTCGCCGACCGGTCCTCGCTCGTCCTCCTCGGGCCAGACGAAGAAGCTCGGGGTGAGCAGGAGCGGCTCGGTGCCGGTGGACTCCAACCAGCGCTGCACGTCCCCCACGGTCGCGCCGCCGGACTCGATCGCGCTGAGCGTCGCCTTCGCGGAGTCCCAGAAGGGCACCGACAGCGGGTTGCCCGCTGCCAGCATCGCCCGCCTCAGATCGGGCAGCGCCACCAGTGCCACGCCGGACGGCACGGCGAGCAGCGCACGGGCAACATCACGCCGGGTCAGCTCGGAAGCCGTCCTTCCGGCGTGCACACACACGAAGTCGAGATCCACGCCCAGTGAGCCTACGCCGGAAGAGCGGTGAACACACCTTCCCGCCCGGTGTCACTCTCGCGTACCCGAGGCACCGCGTCCGTCAGGGGGGAGCCGCGGGAGCCGTACGGCACGCTCCTGCGAACGCGCGAAGGACCCACCGGCCACCGGCCTCCGCCCCTGGCTGGTTCCCTCCCACGTTCGGGAGAGAGACTTGGGGAACGGCCCGGGAGCGGGGTCAGGAGATCCCGGACGCGGCGGCCGGAGCGTGCGTCCCGCGCGGGGCGGTGGTCCGGACGGGGCGCCAGGTGCTCACCAGCGCGAAAGCCAGCAGCAGTTCGGCGATGTCGCCGCCGTAGTACATGATCTCCGCGGCTCCGCGCAGCTGCGCGACCGGCACCGGCACGTCGACGACGAGCCCGGCGTACATCAGCTGCGACAAGGTGGCGTGTACGGCGATGGCCACCCCCAGCACGACCAGCCGCAGGGGGACCGGCGGGCGCCGCGGCGCCGGGTCGGGACCGGCGATCACCCAGGCGAACAGGTATCCGGACAGCAGGAAGTGCACGTGCACCAGGTGGTGCGGCAGCGCGCCGGTGGAGGCGATCCGATACAGCGGGGTGCAGTACAGCGCCACCATGGCGCCCACGCTGAGCAGCAGCGCGATCCACGGGTCGGCCACCAGACGCATCGCCCGGCAGTGCAGCACGGCGACGAGGCGCCGTCCGTGGACCGGCGGCAGCGAGCGCAGCAGCAACGTCACCGGGGCACCGAGCACCAGGCCCAGCGGCGCCAGCATGCCGATCAGCAGGTGCTGCAGCATGTGCCCGCGGAAGTCCGTCTCGGCGAACGCGGCGACGGGCCCGGTCACGGCGGCGGCGAGCAGCGCGACGCCCGCGAAGAAACCCGCCGTCCGCCACCGGCTCCAGCCTCTGGGCTCGCGACCGCGCCGCACCGCCAGCAGCACGTACCCGCCCGCCACCACGGCCAGGACCGCCGGCGGCAGCGCCGCCACCAGGCCGCCGCCGTGCTCGTGGACCTCGTGGGCCTCGGGCGCCAGGACGATCATGACGTCGGCGCGGCGGGGGCGCGCCCGCCCTCGTCGCACAGCTCGACCGGGCCGCCGCCACGCTGCAGCAGCCACCCGCCGGCCACCAGCGCCGCGCCCAGGAGCAGGAATCCCAGATCCCACCAGGTCTGGTACGGGCCGGTCCGCACGTGGTGGATGCCCAGCAGATGGTGATCGATGATGCCCTCCACCAGGTTGAACGCCCCCCATCCGACGAGGATCCAGCCCCACAGCTCCCGAGATCTCCACACCCGGCCGCGGGAGTGCAGGACCCGCGAGTACAGCAGGCCGAGACCGATCAGCACCGCCAGCCAGGTGAACGCGTGGAACAGCCCGTCCCACAGCGTGTTCATCCGCAGCCCGGGAACGGTGTCCGCCGGGTAGTACCTCACCCCGATGTTGTCGGTGTTCGTGCTGGTCAGCATGTGGTGCCACTGCAGGATCTGGTGCAGCAGGATGCCGTCGACGAACCCTCCCAGCCCGATGCCCAGAATCGTTCCCGGCACGGCGATCCGCCCGGCGCCGCTCCGCACAGCCGACCTCTTCACCATCATGGCCCCCTTGTTCCCGGCTCGCGCCCGGCCAGTCCTGTCCGCCCGCGTACGGGTCGGGCCGGTCCGGAGCCGCGTGCCGCCCGCCGAGGAGAAGGGGCACCTCGGGGTCCCCCGGCAAACCCCACCAGAGCCACCGGCGGGCGTACGGGAGCGACGCACCCGCGCACGCCATCCGCGGCCTAAAATTTCGGCCGCCCGCCCATGCTCGCGGCCCCGTCCCTCTCTCGGTTTAGTGTGAGAAGGACCGTGTGGGTACAACCGCGACGCGCGATCTCCGCGCACCTCGCGAGGAGGACGCACGCACCGCGTACGCAGGAAAGGTCGTTATGAACCGCTTGAAGGACGCGACGAGCCCCTATCTGCTGCAGCACGCGGACAACCCCGTCGACTGGTTCGAATGGGGCGAGGAGGCGTTCGCCGAGGCCGTCCGGCGGAACGTGCCGCTGCTGATCAGCGTCGGCTACTCGGCGTGCCACTGGTGCCACGTGATGGCCCACGAGTCCTTCGAGGACCGGGCCACGGCCACGCTGATGAACGAGCGCTTCGTCAACGTGAAGGTCGACCGCGAGGAGCGGCCGGACGTCGACGCCGTGTACATGGCGGCCACCCAGGCCATGACCGGCCAGGGCGGGTGGCCGATGACGGTCTTCGCCACCCCGGAGGGCCACCCCTTCTACACCGGTACCTACTTCCCCAGGCAGCAGTTCCAGCGGCTGCTGGCCGGGGTGTCGGGCGCCTGGACCGAGGAGCGGGAGGCCGTGCTGGAGCAGGGCTCGAAGATCGTGGAGGCGCTGAACGAGCGGTCGGCGCTGCCGTCCGGGCCGCTGCCCACGCCCGACACGCTCACCCGGGCCGTGCACAGCCTGGCCGAGTCCTTCGACCCGGTCCGCGGCGGCTTCGGCGGAGCACCCAAGTTCCCGCCGTCGATGGCCCTGGAGTTCCTGCTGCGCTACGGCGCGGCGGCCACCGGGACCACGCGGGACATGGGGGACGGGGAGCGGCGGGCGACCGCCGACGCGGCGACGTCCATGGCCGGGCGGACGCTGGAGGCCATGGCGCGGGGCGGCATCTACGACCAGCTCGGCGGGGGGTTCGCCCGCTACAGCGTGGACGCCGAGTGGGTGGTCCCGCACTTCGAGAAGATGCTCTACGACAACGCCCTGCTCCTGCGGGTCTACACGCACTGGTGGCGCTCCACCGGCTCCGCCCTGGGCAGGAGGGTGGCGCTGGAGACGGCCGACTGGCTGCTGGCCGAGATGCGCACCCCCGAGGGGGGTTTCGCCTCCGCCCTGGACGCCGACAGCGAGGGCGTGGAGGGCAAGTTCTACGCCTGGACCGGTGAGGAGATCCGCGAGGTCCTCGGCGAGGAGGACGGGCTCTGGGCGATCGAGCTGTTCGAGGTGACCGGGACGTTCGAGCACGGCACCTCGGTGCTGCAGCTCCTCGCCGACCCCGACCCCGGCGACGCCGAGCGGTTCGCCCGGGTCCGCTCCGCGCTGCTGGCCGCGCGGGCCCGCCGGGTACGGCCGGGACGGGACGACAAGGTGGTGGCCGCCTGGAACGGCCTGGCCATCGCCGCCCTCGCGGAGACCGGTGCCCTGTTCGAGCGGCCGGACCTCGTCGCGGCGGCCCGCGAGGCGGCCGTGCTGGTCGACGAGCTCCACCTGGACGGCGACCGGCTGCTGCGCACCTCCCGCGACGGCAGGGCGGGGGCCAACGCCGGAGTCCTGGAGGACTACGGCGACCTCGCCGAGGGCCTGCTCGCCCTGTACGGGGTGACCGGGGAGGTCCGCTGGTTCCGGCGGGCCGAGGCGCTGCTCGACGCCGTCCTGGCGCGGTTCTCCGACGGCTCCGGCGGGTTCTACGACACCGCCGACGACGCGGAGCGGCTCTTCCAGCGCCCGCGGGACGCGACCGACAACGCCACCCCGTCCGGCCAGTTCGCCGCCGCGGGCGCGCTGCTCTCGTACGCCGCGCTGACCGGCTCGGCCCGGCACCGGGAGGCGGCCGAGGCGGCCCTGGGCACGGTCACCGTGCTGGCCGACAAGCACGCGCGGTTCGCCGGTTGGGGGCTGGCCGCGGCCCAGGCGGCGCTGTCCGGCCCGATCGAGGTCGCGATCGTGGGCCCGGCGGGCGATCCGGCGACGGCGGCCCTGCACAGGACGGCCCTGCTGTCACCCCTGCCCGGTCTGGTCCTGGCGCTCGGCGAGCCTGATCCCGCCGGTGCCGATGCCGATGCCGGTGCCGGGGAGGTCCCGCTCCTGGCCGGCAGGGGCCTGGTGGGCGGCGAGCCCGCGGCCTACGTGTGCCGTGGCTTCACCTGCAGGATGCCCGTCACCACCCCGGCGGCCCTGCGAGCCGAGCTGGCGGGCGGAGCGTAACAACCCGGGCGTGACAAACCGGGCGCGACGGACCAGGCGCGATGGACCGGGTGGCCGTCGGAACCGGGCGGGGACCGCCGGAGCGGCCGGGGTCCGTCGTCCCGAACGCCGGAGGCCGCCGCCCTGGACGGGGCCGCCGGGCAGGTCGCCGCCGCCCGCGTGACCGCGCCCGGCCTCGCCGGTCGCCCTGGACCTCGTCAGTTGCCCTGGATGGGGTCGCCGAGCCGGTGGCCCAGACCGTCGAGGCCGAAGTCGTCACCGCCCCCGTCACCGCCCTCGCCGTCACGCCCGTCCGGGTCGTCACCCCGGCCGGGCCCGGGGCCGTCACCGGGACCGCCCGGTCCCTCGCCGGTGTCCTCGGGGGTCGGGGGCTGGTCGGGCCCCGGGGTCTCCTGGTCGGGGGTGGCGCTCTGGTCGGGGCCGGGAGTGCCCGTCTCGCCGGGGCCGGGCGTGCTCCTGTCCTGGCCGTCGCTCTGCTGATCGCCGTACTCGTCGTCGGGGCCGTAGCCGCCGTACGAGCCGGAGTAGCCGTAGTTGGACGGCTCCTTGAACTCCTTGACCGGCTTGCCCTCCATCGCCTCGGTCATGAAGGCGCGCCAGATCTGCGCGGGGTAGGAACCGCCGTACAGGGCGCTGCCGTTCACCGTCACCGGCTTGTTGTCGTCGCGGAACATGTCGACCGCCACGGCCAGCTGCGGGGTGAACCCGGCGAACCAGACGGCCGCCGACTCGTCGGTGGTGCCCGTCTTGCCCGCCACGGGACGGTCGTAGAGGCGGGCCGCGGAGCCGGTGCCCGCCTCGACGACCTGGGTCAGCGCGTAGGTGGCGTCGATGGCGGCCTGCTCGCCGAAGGCGCGCTTGCCCTTGGTGGAGCTCTTGACGACCCTGCCCTCGGCGTCGGTGACCGAGCGGATCACGTGAGCCTCGCGGTGGACGCCCTCGGCGGCGAAGGAGGCGAAGCCGGAGGCGTTCTGGACGGCGCTCACCGACGCCACGCCGAGCGGGAGCGTGGCGGCGCCCCGGTGCGGGTCGAGCTGCTCGGCGGGGATTCCGGCCTGCTCGGCGACCTTGACGACCTTGTTCAGGCCGACCTTCTGGGCGAGGTCGACGAACGCGGTGTTCACCGAGCTCTGGGTCGCCTTCACGAGGTTGACCTCGCCGTAGGAGTAGCCGCCGGAGTTGGGGATGTCGGCGGAGGCGATCCGGAGCGGCGAGTTGCCGTTGACCCTGGTGTCGAGGCCGAAGCCGTTGTCCAGGGCCGCGGCCAGCGTGTAGGCCTTGAACGTCGATCCGGCCTGCACCTTGGCCGAGAAGGAGTTGTCGAACTTGTTGGCGGTGTAGCTGCGCCCGCCGTAGAAGGCCACGACCTCACCGGTGGCGGGGTCCACGGCGGCCAGCCCGGTGCGGACCTTCCTGGGGGTGTCGTCCGGCAGGACCGAGGTGACGGCGCGCTCGGCGGCGGCCATCAGGTTCTTGTCGAAGGTCGAGACGATCTTCAGCCCGCCCTGGTTGATGACCTCGTCGGTGTAGCCCCTGCTCTTGAGCTCGGCCGTCACCTGGTCGAGCATGTAGCCCTCCTGCCCCTTGGGCGCGAAGATCGCCCTGGGCTTGCGGAGGGCGGGGAAGGTCACCTTGGCGGCCTCCTGGGAGGTGATGGCCCCGGTGGCCACCATCCCGTCGATCACCGACCTCCAGCGGTCCCTGGCCGCGTAGAGGTCGGGGCCCTGCGGGTCGGCGAACCTGGAGGGTTGCTGGATCACCGCGGCCAGGTAGGCGCCCTGGGCAAGGGTGAGCTTGCTGACGTCCTTGCCGAAGTAGGCTCCGGCCGCCGCCTGGACCCCGTCGGCGCCCCGGCCGAAGTAGATCGTGTTGAGATACTGCTCCAGCACCCAGTCCTTCGACTTCGACTGGTCCACCTTCAAGGAGATCATGACCTCCTTGAGCTTCCTGATTATGGAACGTTCCTGGCTGAGGCCGCTGTAGTAGTTGCGGACCATCTGCTGGGTGATCGTGGAGCCGCCCTGGAGCTGCTGGCCGCTGATAGTGGACCACATTGCGCGGAAGGTGCCCGAGAGGGAGACGCCCTGGTCCTCGTAGAAGGAGCGGTTCTCCGCGGCGATGACCGCGTTCCGCAGGCTCTGCGGCACCTTGTCGAGGGCCACGCTCTTGCGGTTGACGCCCTGTCTGGCCAGCACGGTCTTGCCGTCGCGGTAGTAGATCACCGACCCCTGCGCGGTGGCCCTCGGCTGCGTGCTGTCGGGAATGGGGGTGATCGCCCACACCACTCCGAGCAGGCCGATCGCCGAGATCAGTCCGACGCCGAAGACGACGAGTGTGATCCTCAGGAGCTTCCTCCTGGGACTGCCCGTCCCGCCTTTTAACACGCGTGACCCCCCGATAGGACCCGCCGCTGACCCCCGACGGTTGCGGACCGTTAAGGGTAAACGATGGATAACGGTGTCTGGCCCCTGCTTGGCATGGTACGGCTAGGCCTTCCCCTTGCGCGGGACATCGGCCACCAAAGGCAGAACACGGTATGGCACAGGGGTGTCCAAGGCAATCACCGAAGAGGTTCTGACCACGCCCCGGACATCAACGATCAGGTCAATTACCCGCTGCAGGTCGGCATTGCTGCGCGCCACCACCCGGCAGTGCATGTCGTCGCCGCCGGTGATCGTGTGCACCTCCAGCACCTCGGGAATGGCGGCGAGCTGGTCGGCGACCGGATCGTGCCCGCTGACCTGGCGGATCTGCAGGGTCACGAACGCGGTCACGTCGTAGCCGAGCGCCGCGGGGGCGATGTCCGGCCCGAACCCGGTGACCACCCCGCGGGCGGTCAGCCTGTCGAGGCGTGCCTGCACGGTCCCCCTGGCCACGCCGAGCCGCCGCGAGCACTCCAGCACCCCGAGCCGGGGCTCCGCCGCCAGCAGGGCGATGAGCCGGGCGTCGAGCTGGTCGATCGTCATGATGTACAGATACTCCGCGGTGACCGGCGAGTAGGTGTGCAGTTTGCGCAGTACTTGAAGACAGTGTTGCACAAACAGCCCAGAAAAACAGACAGTATTCGCATGAGTGACATCTTTCCTGTGAACGGTATGGACTGCGTAGTCTTCGCTGTGGGCAACGCCAAGCAGGCCGCCCACTACTACTCCAGCGCGTTCGGCATGCGGCTCGTGGCCTACCGGGGCCCGGAGAACGGCAGCCGCGACGAGGTGGCGTACGTCCTCACCTCGGGCTCGGCCAGGTTCGAGTTCCGGGGGGCGGTGCGTCCCGGCACCGGGGTGGCCCGCCACGTCGCCGAGCACGGTGACGGCGTGATCGACCTCGCCATCGAGGTCCCCGACGTGGAGGCCGCCTACGCCCACGCGATCGCCCAGGGCGCGCGGGGTCTTGTGGAGCCGCACGTGGTGGAGGACGACCACGGCAAGGTGGTGTCGGCGGCGATCGCGACCTACGGCGAGACCCGGCACACCCTGGTCGACAGGTCCAACTACAGCGGCCCGTACCTGCCCGGCTACGTCGCGGCGGAGCCTCTGGTGGCGGCCCCCGACGTGCGCAACGGCCGCCTGTTCCAGGCCGTCGACCACTGCGTCGGCAACGTGGAACTCGGCAAGATGGACGAGTGGGTGGAGTTCTACAAGCGGGTCATGGGCTTCACCAACATGGCGGAGTTCATCGGCGACGACATCGCCACCGAGTACTCGGCGCTGATGTCCAAGGTGGTCGCGGACGGCACCCGCAAGGTGAAGTTCCCGCTCAACGAGCCGGCGATCTCCAGGAAGAAGTCTCAGATCGACGAGTATCTGGAGTTCTACGGCGGCCCCGGCGTGCAGCACATCGCGCTGGCCACCAACGACATCCTCACCACCGTCGACCACATGCGCGAGGCCGGTGTGAGCTTCCTGAACACCCCCGCCTCCTACTACGACGACCCCGAGCTGCGCGCCCGCATCGGCGAGGTCCGCGCGCCGATCGAGGAGCTGAAGAAGCGCGGCATCCTGGTCGACAGGGACGAGGACGGCTACCTGCTGCAGATCTTCACCAAGCCGGTGCAGGACCGCCCGACGGTGTTCTTCGAGCTGATCGAGCGGCACGGCTCGCTCGGCTTCGGCAAGGGCAACTTCAAGGCGCTCTTCGAGGCGATCGAGCGCGAGCAGGACCTGCGGGGCAACCTGTGACCGGGGACCGCTCGGACTGACCTGGCCGCCGGCGACCCGCCCCCCGGGGCCGCCGGGGGCCACGGCCCGGGAGCACTCCCCAGGGGCGCGCGAAGGGCCGGCGGCGGCGGCCCACGCTCCGGGGAGCGACCGGGGCCGGCCACGGCTCGGGGGCAACCCGTAACCGTCCTTGGCTTTGCCGTGGCGCTCTTGTGGCGATCACCCCTGGATGGGATCAGCACCGCCACCGCCGGACGACCGGGGATCGGACCCGTGGTCCGATCCCGCACCCCCCGACCCGGGTCACGAGGGCCCGGGCCCCGGCGCCGGCCACGAACCCGGCCCCGATCCCTCTCCCGGTCACCGGCCGGGCTCCTCCCCCGGCCCTTCCTCCGGTTCTTCCCACGTCCCCGGCTCCGGTCCTTTTCCCGGCCGCGGGCCGGAAGGTCCCGATCCCGTCTTCGGTTACCCGTCCGCGGGAGAACCCTCCGGCGGTTTCCCCTGGCCGGGCGCCATCAGGCTGGGCGGACGCTGGCGCCGCCTCTTCGCGGGAATCCTCGACCTTCTCGTCGTCGGAGTCCTCTCCTCGCCCTTCACCTACCGGACCGTCACCACCGTCACGGGCGCGGAAAGTGGTCTGTCGGTGCAGGTACCCTACGCGGAGACTCTCCTGGTGGCGGTGATCGGCTTCCTCTACTCCTGGATGCTGACCGCCTTCTGGAACGGTCAGACGCTCGGCAAGAAGATCTTCCGGCTGCGCGTGGCCGACACCAGCGGGCACAAGGCCGGTGTCGGGCAGGTCGCGCTCCGTCAACTGGTCTCCTGGCTGATGTACTCCACCTGCTGCCTGGGCTGGATAGATGTGGCCTTCATCCTTTTCCAGTCGCGCAAGCAGGCCGTACACGACATCGCGGCCAGGACGCTTGTCATAGACGCCTGATCGGCGCAGGTCAGTCGCGTAGTGTGCCATTTCACGGGCTCGGCCGTCCGGCCGGGAAAGGGGCTTTAACCTATGGCGTCCAAACGGCTGGCCACCACGGCGACCGCCGCTCTTCTCAGCACGCTCGGGACCATCGGCACGGTCGCCTGCTCGGCGTCGAACGGGGCGAGCATCCCCTCGGTGAGCCCCGTGAGACCGGACGCCTCCGCCGTGAGCCCCCTGAAGCCGGTCGCCTCCGCCTCCGACATCGCCACCGGCCACGAGGCCACCCCCGGCGCCCCGGGGATCGGCGACTCCGACTTCCCCACCGACGGCAACGGCGGCTACGACGTCGGCCACTACGGGCTCAAGCTGGGCTACGAGCCGGCGTCCAAGCATCTGTCGGGAGTGGCCCGGATCTCGGCGCGGGCCACCCAGAACCTGGCGAGCTTCAACCTCGACCTCTCCGGTTTCACCGTCAGCCGGATCACCGTGGACGGCAGGCCCGCGAGATTCGACAGGGCCGGGACCGAGCTGAGCGTCACCCCGGCCGCGTCCATCCCGAAGGCCGCGGCGTTCACGGTCGAGGTCGCGTACGCCGGCGAACCCAAACCGGTCAGGGGCTCCTCCAACCTGGGCACGTACGGCTTCATCCCGACCAAGGACGGCGCGTTCGTCACGTGCCAGCCCAACGGTGCCAAGACCTGGTTCCCCGGCAACGACCACCCCTCGGACAAGGCGAGCTACGACTTCGAGGTCACCGTGCCCGCGGGGCTGACCGCGCTGGCCAACGGCGAGCTCGTCGGCGCGCCGAAGACCGCCGGGGGCAGGACGACGTTCCGGTGGCGGGAGAGCCACCCGATGGCCAGTTACCTCGCCACCATGACGCTGGGCAAGTTCGAGATGCTGCAGGGCAGGACCCCCGGAGGCCTGAAGAACGTCGCGGCCGTCGACCCGAGGTTCCGCGGCTCGCTGCGCAAGCTGTACGACGTGTCGGGAAGGGTCACCGACTACTGGAGCACGGTCTTCGGCCCCTACCCCTTCTCCTCCACCGGAGGCGTGGTCGACGACTTCCCCGCCGGCTACGCGCTGGAGAACCAGACCAAACCCATGTACGGCGGATTCGCCCCCGACGACGCCATCATCGCCCACGAGCTGGCCCACCAGTGGTTCGGCGACAGCCTCAGCATCACCCGGTGGAAGGACCTGTGGCTCAACGAGGGCTTCGCGACCTACGCCGAGTGGCTCTGGTCGGAGCACGAGGGCCAGGCCACCGCCGAGCAGCTCTTCCGCAGGCACTACAGCGCGGGGACCGACGACCCGATCTGGAGCTACGCCCCCGGCCAGGCCAGGCCGGACGACCTGTTCAACAACTCCGTCTACACCCGGGGCGGCATGACGCTCCACGCGCTCAGGCAACGGATCGGCGACCCGGCGTTCTTCAAGCTCCTGAAGGAGTGGAGCGCCACGCACAGGTACGGGAACGTCACGACCCCCGAATTCGTCGCGATGGCCGAGAAGATCTCCGGCAGGAAGCTCGGCCCCCTCTTCGACGCCTGGCTGTTCACCGCGAAGAAGCCGACCACCTGGTGAGGGGCCCCTACGGCCCGACCGGGCGGCTCACGTGACGATGATCTTGTATCCCTCGACGCGCAGGGAGCCCAGCACCTCCTCGGAGTGCACCGGCCCCTTGGTCTCCAGCTGGAGCTGGACCTCGACCTCCCCCAGGTGCATGCCCAGCCGCTCGTGCACGATGTCGAGCACGTTCGCGCCGAGTTCCGCCAGCCGCGCCAGCAGCGCCGCCAGCGCGCCCGGCCGGTCGGAGAGCGGCACCCGCAGGGTGAGATAGCGCCCGGCGGCGGCCAGGCCGTGCCGGAGGACCTTGGCCAGCAGCAGCGGGTCGATGTTGCCCCCGGAGAGCACGGCCACCACGGGGGGCTCGAAGACGTGCGGGTGGGCCAGGATCGCGGCGACCCCGGCCACGCCCGCGGGCTCGACGACCTGCTTGGCGCGTTCGAGGCAGAGCACCAGTGCCTGGGAGATCTGGCTCTCGGTGACGGTGACGACGCTGTCGACCAGATAGTGGATCAGCTCGAAGGGCAGCTCGCCCGGGCGGCCCACCGCGATGCCGTCGGCCATCGTCGAGGCGGGCCTGACCTCGACCGGGTGCCCGACGGCCAGCGACGCCGGGTAGGCGGCGGCCCTCTCCGCCTGAACCCCGACGATCCGCACGCCCGGCCGCAGCGACTTGACCGCGAGCGCCACCCCGGCCGCCAGCCCGCCCCCGCCCAGCGACATCACGATCGTGCCGACCTCGGGCAGCTGGTCCACGATCTCCAGCCCGATCGTGCCCTGCCCGGCGATGACGTCGGGATGGTCGAAGGGGTGGATGAACACGGCCCCGGTCCGGTTCGCGTGCTCCCTCGCCCGCTCCAGCGCGACGTCCACGGTGTCACCCGCGAAGAGCACCTCGGCACCGTACGACCGGGTCGCGGCCACCTTGGGCAGCGGCGCCCCCTGCGGCATGTAGACCGTCGCCCCGGTGCCGACCAGCCCCGACGCGAGCGCGACCCCCTGCGCGTGGTTGCCCGCGCTGGCCGCGACCACTCCGCGCCGCCGCTCCTCCCCGGTCAGCCCGGCGATCCTGACGTACGCCCCCCGGATCTTGAAAGAACCCGAGCGCTGCAGGTTCTCGCACTTGAGGTGGACGGGCCCGCCGATGATCTCGGAGAGCACGTGGGAGTGGAGCAGCGGGGTGCGCAGGGCGACGTCGGCCAGCAGCTCACGCGCGGCGACCACGTCGTCATAGGCCACCTGAGGGTCTGACATGCGGATCATCGTACGGCGTGCGCCCCCCGCGTTCTCGTGACCGTCGCCGGCTTCTCCGTCCTGCCGATGCGGCGGACCCGTTTCCGGGCCCGCCGCATCGGCCTGTCGCGGGATCACGTCAGCGCGTGGGCGCCGGCTCAGGCTGACCGATCGTGGTCAAGAGCGTGCCGGCGGTGCCCTTCTCGGAGCGGCCGAGGAGCGAAATGTGGATCCACCCAGGTCAGATACGTGCTCCGACGTCGGCGCCGTTGGACGGGCGCAGGAAGGCGGAGGATGGGATCGAGCCGTCCGCCGCGCGGGGTCCGGTGATCGTGCCGGAGTCGGTGCCGGCGAAGGTCCAGGTGCCGCCGAGGTTCCAGGAGTTGCCCGAGCCCGAGGAGGACGAGCCGAGCGAGACCTGCGTCGCGTTCGCCACCGACAGGTTCCTGGTGAGGGTGGAGTCGGAGTCGGCGAAGTCGAAGCCGGTGCCGCCGTTGCGCCACGCGGTGTTGCGGTCGGCGGTCAGCCGGCCGGGGTTGCCGTTGTCGATGAAGCCGCCGACCGCGTTGTCGAACGCGATGGAGTTGCGGATCACGTGGTCGGCCGGCGGGTCGGGGTCACCGCCGCCGAGCTTGAAGCCGTTGCCGTCTCCGGTGTAGCCGGGCAGGTTCCACCGGTTGAATCCGTTGCCCCACGCCACCGATGACTCCACGGTGATCGGGGACAGGAACATCCAGAAGTCCAGGCCGTCGTCGGAGTTGTTCCACAGCCGGGCGCCGCGCACCACGTTGCCGCTGCCCGAGCCTTCCTTGATGGCCAGGCCGTCGGCGCTCTCGCCGTTCTTGCGCGGGTCGCGGTTGCCGTAGGCGTCCAGGTTGATGATCTGGTTGTTGCCGGAGGCGCCCTGAAGGTGCAGACCCGACTCGTAGTTGTCCCGGGTGATCAGGCGGTCGAAGACGGTGTTGTTGGTGTCCAGGCCGAAGATGCCGTACGGGCCGTGGATGATCTCCAGGCCGGTCAGGCGCCACCAGTCGCCCTCGATGTGGATGGCGCCCCGCTCGGGGCGGGGGATGCTGGAGCCGACCGCGCCGGGCGTGTAGGGCATGTTCTCGCCGTCGAGGATGACCTTTTCGCCGTCATGGTTGCGCATCGTGATGGGCTGGGTCGGCGTGCCGTTCTTGAGGATCTGGATGTTGGTGCTCGGCGCGTAGGTGCCACCGCGGATGACGATCGTGTACCCCGGCTGTGCCAGGTCCACGGCCCGCTGTATCGTCCGCAGCGGCGAGGCCGGTGTGCCCGGGTTGGTGTCGTCACCGGTGGTCGCGACGTACAACGCGTTCGCCGGCGGCGGCTGGTCGCCGGTCTCGACGTCGAGGTGGTCGATGTTGGGCAGGCCGGCGGCGGTGGTCGGGGTCAGCCGGATGGTGTTGGCGCCGGCGTTCAGTGAGACGGTCGTGGTCT